>CALGLR010000039.1 GCA_937959395.1 uncultured Flavobacteriaceae bacterium
TGACAGAAAATTCTTGTTAAATTTTGATTCAGAAGGAATATTCATTTTTTTTATTCTGCCAGATGGCAGAATAAAATAGAATTCAATACTAAAATAATATAAATTTTAATTTCTATCTAATTTTGAATGCTTTTGCCCTGAGCTTTTTATAGATTGCCTTGAAGACTCGGAAGTTATTGTGTTTGACAAAGATTGTTTATTCAAAGCTAATTTTTCTGCAGAAAAAATAGCGGAAAATACCCAGCTTTTATATCGTCGAATGGGGAAGTTACAACGTAGGGTGCTTATGTTAATAGGATCGCCTGCGGTAGACCGTTACACTTATTTTTTAGATACTTATCCCGAATTACCCAATCGTGTTCCTCAACGTATGATCGCAACTTATTTGGGTATCACACCTCAAGCTCTTAGTACTCTAAGAGGTAAAATAGCACGTTCTAGCTAATTTCTATTAATTTCTTCACCTAGATTAATGTATACGATTAAATATTCACCGAACTTTGTTTAAATAAATATTTTAGACCGTAACAAACGTGAAATTATAAAAAAGTATATCTCGAAAAAATAATTTGATATTTCAATTTTGAAGAAACGGGAATGTCAAAAAAAACACTTAATCAATGAGAAAAATATTAAATATTCAGCCTCTTGGGTTTCCTTGGAAAACACAAGATCCTTTTTTGTTTTGTGCGTACCATAGAGATGAGTATCCAAAAGGAAATGCTAATATGGGACTAGATCCTGAACAGCTGCAAGGAAGAAATATAGGCCAAGATTTCTATTTAAAAGAGGGATGGAGAATGTATCATGGAACAAATATGCCAGGTTTTCCTTATCACCCACATAGAGGTTTTGAGACCATAACTATTAATAAAGAAGGTGTTGTTGATCATTCAGATTCATTAGGGGCTTCTGGTCGATTCATGGCTGGAGATGTACAGTGGATGACAGCAGGCAAGGGAATTCAACATTCTGAAATGTTCCCTTTAATAAACGAAGAAATTGGAAACCCTCTAGAGATTTTTCAGATTTGGCTTAATTTACCTAAAGTCTCTAAAATGGTAGATCCTCATTTTAAGATGCTATGGAATGAAGATATTCCAGTAATAAATCATAAAGACGACTCAAATAGAATAACAACTGTTCAAGTTATTGCAGGTCGGGTCAATAATACTAGTGCTTTAGAGTCTACACCCAATTCATGGGCAGCAAGTCCTAAAAATGCTGTGGGGGTTTATACTATTAAAATGGAACCTAACGCAATATGGACGCTCCCAAAAACAAATTCTGAAGCCAGTCGTTCCCTATTTTTTTACAAAGGAGAAACAATTGAAGTTGAAGGACAGGTAATCGATTCAAACCACATAATAGAAGCAGTTGCTGGAGAAAATATCATAATTAAAAATGGTGATAGTGAAGCCTATTTTTTAATTCTGGAAGGAAAACCTATTGGAGAACCTGTTGTGCAACACGGTCCTTTTGTGATGAATACACAAGAAGAAATTCGTGATGCGATGCGCGAATATGGAAAAACACAATTTGGAGGCTGGCCTTGGAAAGAGACTGAAGTTGCACATCCTAGAAAAAAAGGAAGATTTGCATTACATAGTAATGGAAAAGAGGAAATTAAATAAAAAAGCAATGAAAATAAAGTTTTCAAATAAAGCAAAACTACCCACCAAATATGGTGATTTTAATATTATATCTTTCAAACAAGAAGGCGATATTCATGAACATTGCCTTCTGTTTAAAGGCGATTTAACTTCTAAAAAAAATGTTCTAACACGAATACACTCTGAATGTTTAACTGGAGATGTTTTCAGCTCAAAAAAATGTGATTGTGGTGAACAGCTAGATGAAAGTATGCGAGCAATTGCTAAAAAAGAAGAGGGCATTATTCTATATCTAAGACAAGAGGGAAGAGGTATTGGTTTATTTAATAAAATAAATGCCTATGCTTTACAAGATAAAGGACAAGATACTATTCAAGCAAATCATTCTCTAGGTTTTTATACAGATTTAAGAGATTTTACAATCGCTGTTAAAGCACTTGAGCATTTGAAAATAAAATCAATAGAATTACTTTCTAATAATCCAGAAAAAATAAAAATTTGGAAAAACACAGGGATTAACATTACTAAGAGAATACCTTTGATTATAGAAACCAACAAACACAACCAAGATTACTTAGACGTTAAGAGAGAAAAACTTAATCACCTGTTGTAATAAATGGTATAGTAGTTTCTTTTCTATTCAATTGAAATTGTGAAAATTAATGATATAGAATCTGCATATATTATTACTTAAATAAATACAATTAAAAAGATGTAATGTTTTTGAAAACAGGGTAGTACTATGGCAGATTGTATTTTCAAAATTTAAAAAAATGATTGATCATAAGTGTATAAAAGAAGTGAACCCAAGGTAATCAGCCCTGGGTTCTTTCATCAATCAAAAAACGAACAGTTATGAATAACTGTTTGTTATCGTTATTAGGATATTATTTATCCTAAATAAGTTTTTAATATTTTACTTCTAGATGTATGTTTTAATCTACGAATAGCTTTTTCTTTAATTTGTCTTACACGTTCACGTGTTAAATCAAATGTTTCTCCAATTTCTTCAAGAGTCATTGGGTGTTGGTTTCCTAAACCAAAGTATAAACGAATAACATCTGCTTCACGAGGTGTTAATGTTTCTAATGCACGCTCAATCTCTGTACGTAGCGATTCATGTAATAATTCGCGATCAGGATTTGGAGACTCTCCACTATTTAATACATCGTAAAGATTAGAATCTTCACCTTCTACTAATGGTGCATCCATACTTACATGACGTCCAGAGTTTTTCATCGACTCCTTTACATCATTAATAGTCATATCTAATTCTTTTGCTATTTCTTCTGCACTTGGCGGACGCTCATGTGCTTGTTCTAAAAAAGCAAAGGTTTTATTTATTTTGTTAATAGATCCAATCTTATTAAGCGGTAAACGTACAATACGAGATTGCTCAGCTAATGCTTGTAATATAGATTGACGAATCCACCATACTGCATAAGAGATAAATTTGAAACCACGAGTTTCATCAAAACGTTGTGCTGCTTTAATTAAACCTAAATTTCCTTCATTTATTAAATCAGGTAATGTTAATCCTTGGTTCTGGTATTGCTTAGCTACCGATACAACGAAACGTAAATTTGCTTTTGTTAATTTTTCAAGTGCGAGTTGGTCACCAGCTTTAATACGCTGTGCTAATTCTACTTCTTCGTCTGCAGTAATTAAGTCAACTTTACCTATTTCTTGAAGATATTTATCTAATGAAGCGGTTTCTCTATTAGTAACCTGCTTGGTAATTTTAAGTTGTCTCATGTAATTTGAAGTGATTTTTTCTGGGTGAATAATTTGCTATCAGTAGTTATACGTGAAAAGGTTTCATTTTGTTACAAAAAATTATAATTATTTTTTATTCTATCTAATTACCCAGCTATATTTAGCTTCGCTTTCTGATATTAAAATGCTGACTTTTAATTTTTTTAACTAAAAAAAGAACTTCTCCTGTTTAATTAAAAAATTGTTCTCTTAGTATAGTAAATTCATGTCATGATATACGTAGTTATGATAAGACAACTTTACTTTTTAAGTTTATTTTTAATGATCACTCTAAATTTACATAGCTCACGATTTTCGTGTTCTTGTATTTTTTAAAACAGAAGAAGTTATATGAATTATTTGTAAACTACATATAATTGGTATAATAAATTGGTTGCTTGTTTGATATTCTATAATTTATAAGGTTTTGACTCTTGAAATTTCTTCTTTCAGAACTTGTATTCAATTCCCATTAAAATTGAAGTACTAAAATTTGATGAATTTGACTTTGATTTGTAGGTTTTAAAATGATATTTAAACGCGGGTTCAACATTAAAAGTAAGGTTTTTAAATAGCTCTTTTTCAAAATTTAAGCCAATATTTAATGCTATAGTAGTGTTTTCAAAATCGATTTTATTTGATATTCTATTCTCATTCTCGCTTGTCATAATACTCGCATTATCTAAAAAGAGGTAGCTTATTCCATAAACAGCATATGTATTAATGCTTTTTTTAATAATGTTATGTTTTATTTCTAAAGGTAATTCTAAATAATTAAGTTCTTGAAATTGTTTTACATTGTTTTCTATTAGTTGATAATTGAATTTTAATTGATTAACCCCAATTCTAACCATAATATCTTCATGTAATGAATACCCCAAATAAATACCATAATTTAAGGTTGTATTTTTACTGAACGATTTATTGAAACTACCATAAAAATCTAGTGAAGCATGAGGGAAAACACTCCATCTATTCAAAAACTCTTCTTCCTCTTCTTCTTCTTCTTCTTTCTCTTCTTTTTTTTCTTTCTCTTCTTTTTTTAGTTTTACCACTTCCTCTTTCTTCTTTAGCTTGTTCTCTTTTTCTTCATCTGAATGGGTTAGACTATTTAATTGTTTTTTTGAAAGTTTATCATTTTCGTTAGAACTTGATAAGTTAGAATTATCATTATCCAGTTCTTTTATTGATTTTGAATTATTCTCTGAACTGTTTTCGGTTTTTTGTGAGCTCTTAGGGGTTGAAATTTTTGAATCTTCAACTTCTTTTTCATTTTTGGAATTAGAAAAACTGATAATTTTAGAGGAATTATTCTCTGAATTTGAACTGTTTTGATGAGTAACAGTTCTCTTTTGTTTTATTTCATTTTCAGAAGTTTTACTTTGATTAATTACTGTACTATTCGTTTTAATTTGATGATGTGAATTACTATGTTTTTTTGAGTATAAAGTATTTTCTTTTATGTTATTAGGATGCCCGGTTTTTTTATTTGTAACTGTTTTTTCAACCAAAGGTTTATCGTTCCCAAAACTCTTATGGTCTATGTTGTTTTTAGATTCATCGTTTTCAGAGCTGCTATTATCTATAGTATTCATAGATTCGGTATTATTGGAGCTGTTATTATCTAGTTTCTCATTAGCTATAATGGTTGTATTATTATTATTAGATTTTTCGTTATCAGATTTTTTATCAATTACGATAGCGTCGTAAGACTTGTTTTCTGAGCCAAATTCTAAATTTGCATGAAACAAAGAGAAAATTAATAGGGCTATTGCTCCCATACCAAAAGAAAGCCAGAAGAAAAACACTCTTCTCTTCTTCTTTTTTGCTTTCAATTCTTTTTCTAAATTCGACCAAAGGGCATTGCTAGGAGAAACCTTATGGTTTTCTAAATGTGCTTTAACTTGGGATCCTATATCCTTTTTAGTGTTCATAAGATTTCTTATTTATGTTTACAGAAGCACTTTTTTTATTGATTACATCTTTTAAAAGCAATTTTGCTCTGTGCAAGTTAGATTTTGATGTCCCTATGCTTATTGATAGCATATTAGCAATTTCTTGATGTGAGTAATTATCTAGTTCATATAAATTAAAAACAAGTCTATATCTTGTTGGTAAATTTTGAATACAGTTCAGTAATTCATTTAAAGGCAGAGTAATAGGTTCTATTTCTACGGTATGATCTTTTATAATGTCATCATTTATAACAATATTTATAAGGCTTTCTTTTTTGTATTTATCGATAGCTTTATTTATGGTAATTCGTTTCATCCAACCTTCAAATGAACCTTTATTATTATATTTTTTAATGTCGCTAAAAATAGTAATAAAAGCATCTTGTAAGTTGTCTTCTGCATCGGCAGATGTTTTACAATATTTTAGGCATTGAAAGTACAGTGTATCCTTGTATCTATTGTACAATTCACTCTGAGCTTTAAGGTTATTCTTTTTACAGTCCTTTATGAGTCGTTCTAAATTCAAAAATTAGAAAGTCTTTTAATAAATATAAGGTTTAATTAACATGTTTCTGCTTCGAGTACTATTTCTATTATAAAATAGGTTTCCTCTTCAATATTTTCAATCCTTACTTGTATAATTTGATTGCTTGAAGTATTTAAGTAAACTTGGTTTGATGTTATAGGGTTTTCATTATTATTTGCATCGTTTAGTGTTTCAAAATAAATAATATTTGTATTAGCAGATTCAACTTGTAATAGAGTGTATAGACAATCATTGTAATCATCTAAAATAAACTCGGCAACATTTGGGTTGTCTACAAGTTCACATTCTGAAAAATTAAAATTGTTACACTCTGCATTATCTGTATCACAATATTGGTCTAAAATAAGGATTCTATTCTCATTTGTTAATTTTAGTGAGTTTTCGTCTATATAGTCTACTTTCCAATCGTAATTAAAGTATTCCTTAATTTCATCATTATCTGTTATGTTAATATTTATATGAAGTTCATCATCAATAAAAAAGACAGACCACGATCCAAAATAAAGATCACTATCAATAGTTAATAAGGTTGAACCATTCTCTTCTTTAAAAATGCTATCAAGATATGTGTTGTCTCCATTTTCATTATTGCCAACGATCCAAACACAGTTTCTAATTAAATTTTCACAATCTGCGATATCGTCATCTTTTTTGCATTGATCTATTACTTCTTTAAGTTCTTGGTTATTAGAAATACTATAAGTGCTTCCGTTATTTAAAGTTGTGGTTATTGGGTAACTTATACTAATAGAATTGGTCGCTTCTAGGCTCCCTAAAAAGTCGCTAAATTGTTGGTCACTTTGTATAAATGATGAATTTAATAAGTTTAAATCTTCATCAAAAACATAAAGGGTTAATGTATATATAAAATCAATACAGACTAGTTCTCCTTCATTCGAAGTATTTTCGTTTTCAATAATGCGGTCGATGTCATTATATAATTCTGAATTAACTTTAATCGTATTTTCCGCACTAATACTAGAACCTATAGGTTCGTTATAACAGGATTGAAAAAATATAAGTAATACTAATACTGATAATCTTGAAAGCTTTGTCTTCATCTTTTCTAATGTTTTCTTTCCTTATAGTCTCTGGATTAAGAAAAGGTTGCGTTAAAAATGAAAAAAGTTCATATTATTAATCTAATAACAATTTTTATAATCAATACCCAATGATAACTTCGATGGCAGATTCTATTTGTATTAAGTAAAAAACTCGAGTTGATATAAAAAGGATATTGTTAGGGTGCTTAAGGTGATTATTCAATAAGCTTATTCAAAATCTAATATTTGTGTCGCTTCAATAAGATTATATAAGGCATCAATTTTTGAATAGATTTTATTAAAAAACGTATTGCGTTCTTTTTCACCTGCAGTATTTAATAATTTAGAGTTTTGCAATTGCTTGTTTAAGAAAGTTTCGGCTTCTTTACAAGTGTAATCATCTGAAGTTTTATAATAGGATAAAAGTGTAAAAGGGACATATAATAGTTGTGATTCTGGTGTGCTTACTAAAACATGATTATTCATTAAATGAAGTTCGTTATAGTAGAGTTTAAACTCAATATCTTTCGCAATTAATTTTGTAGATATTTGTTCAATTAATTGTTTTAATAGTAAGCATAAGTTTAAAGCTGTTTTAGTTTTTATTTGCCCGGCTTGATAGTAAAAATTTATTTGTTTTAATGTACTGTTTACCGAAGTGATATCCCATATTTCTGAAGTGTTTAAATTATAATACAAACTGCCCAACTTTTTTCCAGCTTCTATTAATGATGGCTTCGGTGCAAAGTTTTCAAAACTTTTATTGGCCAATTCAGGATTTAACAATTTTAACCATACATAATACTTAAAGCGACTTAATGCATCTCCATTTAAGTTATAAAATAAAGGCACATCCTTTGCGGAATAGAAAATCGTGATATCTATTCTTTTCAATAAAGGAAACAATGAATTATATGAATCTTCAAAATATAATTGCAGATCGTTTTCGGTTTCTATGTGTTTTGTTTTTTCAATAGTAACAAACTCGGTAGCTGTTGTTTCAAATAATCGATCTAAAGACAAATTGTAATATTTAGCGAGAGCAATACTTTCGTCTAAAGAGAATTTGCTTTTTAAGCTCACACGTCTGTGCGCAGCATCATAACTAATGTCTAAAGCAGTTGCAACAGCATCTATTGTTGAGGTGTTCTCTGGTAATTCGCTTTTTAAATGGTTTAAAAATTCAGTTTGAAACATTTTCAAAATTAAGTATTATTTGCGATAATCGCAAAAATTAATTTCTGTATACGCGATTTATTCGAATTAAGATGTGATTATAGCAATAACTTTGTATTGAATTTAAAAACTAAACTTATGAAGAATTACATTTTTATTACAATAGTATTTTTGTTTTCACTTCAATGTTATTCCCAAAGTGAAATAGAAGAGAAAAGAAAGTTGCGTTTTCCTGTTTGGATAACGCATATTAAGAATACCGATATAATTGGTTTGTCTTTAGGAGCATTTCCTACCGATTTAAATGATAAGAAAAAATTAACAAGAACTTTTGGTGTAAGACTAGAGGCATTTCCATTATCATTTTTCTATTTTTTAGCACCAAGGTCTCCAATATCTAGAAATGAAGATGCTTTTAAGTTAAAAATGAAAGGATCTGTTACGCAACAAATTCATGGTTTAAACCTTTCAACTGGAACATTTGAAGGTATTGATGCCTACGGTATTTCTATAACAGGGTTTATGCATTATAGCAGAAAAAATAATGGAATTTCTATAGCAGGATTAACTAATTCAATCGAAAGAGCAAATGGTATTATAGTAAGTTTTGGAGGAAACGAAGTATATCAAGGAAATGGAATTATGCTGTCTAGCGTCTGGGGTAATGGCGCTAAGCGTTTTAATGGAGTTCAAATTAGTGTAGAAAATCATATACTGGAAAAGGGAAGAGGAGTACAAATAGGTTTATTCAATGATGCCAAAAACTTTAGAGGTATTCAACTGGGGCTTTGGAATAAAAATGACAAGCGTTCATTACCATTAATTAATTGGAATTTTAAAAGCTAAAATTAAACCTATGAAAAAATTAATATTTACAAAAGATGAAGGTTCTGCTTTTTATAAAGAGTTGAATCTAAAAATAGAACATTATTTTTTAGAAAATAATATTTCAAAAACGGGAAATAGTAAAATGATGTTTAAAATTATACTGTATTTAACTTTAGATGTTATTTTTTATTTACTAATGATTACAAGTGCATCGTTAATTAGTTTTTATGCATTTTATCTTATCATGGGGCTAACAGTTTTGTTAACTGCGTTTAATATTTCTCATGATGCTGCTCACGGTGTTGCGGTTAAAAGTAAGTTTTGGAATAAGTTTTTGTTTTCTTTGAGTTTTAACCTTCAGGGAAATAACGCTTATGTTTGGGGTAAAAACCATAATGAGTCTCATCATTTATATACTAATGTTGAAGGTAGTGATATAGACGTTTTAAATAATCCTGTTTTTAGAATGACAGAATATCAAAAACTAAAATGGTTTCATAAATATCAATATATCTATGCACCGTTTTTGTATTTATTATATTCTTTAAATTGGTTTTTCTTTCGCGAAACATTAATGTTAATTAATTACTCTAGCCGTACTATAAAAATTGAAATTCCCAAAGCTGAAATTGATAAGCTCATTGTCTACAAGTTGCTTTACTTAGGTTATATGGTAGTATTACCAATTTACGTTTTGCCTTTTCATTGGTCAGCTGTTTTAACAGTTTTCGTCCTTAATCACTTCTTAGTTTCATTATTATTTGTTGGTGTTTTAGGCGTTTCTCATTTGTCAGATTATGTGCAGCATCCAGTAGCAGATGCAAGTAATAGATTACCTATGAGTTGGCCAAAACTACAAATGTGTACATCTGTAGATTATAATGCAAAAAGTAGATTTTTTAATTGGACGTTAGGTGGCTTTAATGCGCATACGCTTCATCATTTGTTGCCAAATATATGTCATGTTCATTATATTAAAATACTACCAATTTTTAAAGAATTAGTTAAAAAACACGGGTTAACTTATATGGAGATGCCCTATCATAAAACAGTATTAGCACACTTTAGATTTTTGAAGCTTATGGGAACGCAACGTAAATTTATACCTAGAACTTATGAAGGATAAACATTTAAAAATTGAAGCACATAGCGAGTTATTAAAAACGATTCATAAGGTTGTAAAAGAGAAACTGATAATTAATGCGGTTAGTACGACTAGGAAAATTTGGATAAAATTTGCAATATATTTTTTATTAACAGTATCTAGTTATGCCGCTTTATATAGTGTAGATAATCCATTAACTTTTGTTTTAAGCTTTATTATTTACGGTTTTATTACCTTATTATTGGCCTTTAATTTTTCTCATGATTTTTCGCATAATACTGTTTTTAAAAATCGAAAGTTGAATACTATTTGTTATATCCTAACCTATTCTATTGTTGGTGCACATGCTGAAGCTTGGAAACAAAGACATGTTAATTCACATCATTATGCACCAAATGTTGAAGGTTATGATTCTGATTTAAAAATATCTAAGCTTATTCGGGTTATTCCTAAAAGTAAATGGTTTTGGTTTCATGAGTATCAACATATTTACGCACCTTTTGCATATACTATCTATTCGCTATTTTGGATTTTTATTAAAGACTTTATTATTCTCTTTTCTAAAGATGAATTTACCAAATCGAAAGGTTTAAAATATCATTTGTCATTTTGGATGCAAAAATCGTTCTATGTATTATTAACTTTAGTTTGTCCTCTATGTTTTTCAGAACAAGCTTGGTATGTTGTTTTGATTGGTTTTTTTGTAATGCATTTATCACTTTCATTGTTTCTTTTATTTACTTTTTTTATGACACATCATGTTGAAAATACAATATATCCAACAGTAACAAAAGACGGTTATATTAGCACGTCATGGCTTATGAATCAAATAAGAAGTTCTAACGATATGCATCCTTTTAGTGAAGTTGCTAATTTTATTTTGGGCGGATTTAATAATCATATTGCACATCACCTGTTTCCGCATGTACATCATATTCATTATCCTAAATTGAATAAGATATTGTACGATGTACTAGGTCAAAATGATATCGAACCAAATCAAACAACTTATTTTGGAGGTGTGATTTCTCACTTGATGTTATTAAAACGAATGAGTAAGGCATAAAAAAAGCCCATCAAAATTTGATGGGCTTTCTAATCTATTAAGTAAACAGGATTTAACTATCTTGTTTTTCTTCTCTAGGTTTTCTATCGTCACGACGGTTATCGCGTCCACGATTATCTCTACCTCTGTTATCACGTCCACCACTTCTATTATTATCTCTTGGTGGTCTTGCTACATAACCTTCTGGTTTTTCTAATAATGCTTTACGAGATACTTTTTCTTTACGAGTTCTTGGATCTTGTCCAAAATACTTTACATCGAAAACGTCACCCATATTTACAACGTCAGTTACATTTTCTGTACGTTCCCATGCTAATTCACTTACGTGCAATAACACTTCGTTTCCTGGTGCATCCATATACTCAACAACAGCACCAAAATCTAACATTTTAATTACTTTTACTTCATACACGCTTCCAACTGTAGGTTTGAATAATATCGCATCTATTTTTGCCATAACTGCATCAATACCTGCACTACCTACACCTAAAATTTCAACGATACCTTCTTCAGTCACCGGATCTTCGTTAATAACGATAGTGGTCTCAGTTTCTTTTTGCATCTCTTGGATTACTTTTCCTCCAGGTCCAATTAAAGCACCAATAAATTCGTTAGGAACTCTACGCGTAACCATAGTTGGCGCATGTTCTTTAACTTCTGCATTAGGAGTTTCAATAGTATCTGTTAGTTTGCTTAAGATATGTAAACGACCGTCACGAGCTTGTTGTAGTGCACTCACTAAAATCTCATAACTTAATCCTTTTACTTTAATATCCATTTGGCAAGCAGTAATTCCTTCTGCAGTACCTGTTACTTTAAAATCCATATCTCCTAAGTGATCTTCATCACCTAAAATATCAGATAATACAGCATATTTTCCAGAATCAGCATCAGAAATTAATCCCATTGCAATACCAGAAACTGGTCTTATCATTTGTACACCAGCATCCATTAATGCCATTGTACCAGCACAAACAGTAGCCATAGAAGACGAACCGTTAGATTCTAATACTTCAGAAACAACACGTACTGTGTATGGGCAATCTTCAGGAATCATTCCTTTTAAACCACGTTGCGCTAAGTTTCCGTGACCAACTTCTCTACGAGAGGTTCCTCTTAACGGTCTTGCTTCACCTGTACAAAAAGGAGGGAAGTTATAATGTAAATAGAAATTTTCCTCACCTTCATAAGATGGCATATCTATTTTGTTTGCATCTCTAGATGTTCCTAAAGTAACTGTCGCTAATGCTTGAGTTTCTCCACGTGTAAATACAGAAGAACCATGTGTTGATGGTAAATAATCTACCTCACACCAAATTGGTCTAATTTCATCTGTTTTACGACCATCTAAACGTAAACCTTCATCTAAGGTTAAGTTTCTAATCGCTGCTTTTTCAGCTTTTCTATAATATTTAGAAACTAAATCGCCGAAATCTTCTAATTCTTCTTCAGAAAAAGTTGCTTTTATGTTTTCTTTAATTTCTTCAAAAGCGGCACTTCTTTCGTGTTTTGCAGATCCAGCTTTTGCGATAGCATATACTTTATCGTATGCCATATCATAAACTTTCTTCTCTAATTCTTCATCTTCTCTTTCTCCTTCGTATTCACGTACTTCTTTTCTACCTACAGCTTCAGCTAAACGCATTTGAGCAGCACATTGAACTTTAATTGCTTCGTGAGCAAACTTAATAGCGTCTGCCATTTCTTCTTCAGAAATCTCATCCATTTCACCTTCAACCATCATTACAGAATCAGCCGATGCTCCAATCATCATATCGATGTCGGATTCTGCTAATTGAGCTCTAGTTGGGTTGATTACAAATTCACCGTTTACACGTCCAACTCTTGCTTCAGAGATAGCACATTCAAATGGGAAATCTGATAATTGAATAGCTGCTGATGCTGCTAAACCTGCTAATGCATCTGGCATAACATCTTCATCATGAGACATTAATTGGATCATTACTTGTACTTCTGAATGGTAATCTTTTGGGAATAATGGACGTAAAACACGGTCTACTAAACGCATTGTTAATACTTCTCCATCACTTGGTCTTGCTTCTCTTTTAAAGAATCCTCCAGGATATCTTCCTGCAGCAGCAAATTTTTCTCTATAATCTACTGTTAATGGTAAAAAATCAACTGTTCCTGCTTTGTAGCTAGATACTACAGTACATAATAACATTGCTTTACCCATTTGAACAACAACTGAACCGTGTGCTTGTTTTGCTAATTTACCGGTCTCTAATGAAATGGTTCTTCCATCTCCAAGGTCTATAACCTCTCTAAATACTTTTGGAATCATAAATTTTTAATTCTAAATTTTTAATACTGTTTGTTGTTGTGTTGTCGTCTGTTGTTGCAATGGAAATTCAAAAATGCTGTTACTATTTTTGATTTTTTTATATAGATTCTGTTTGTTAGTCAGAATTAAATACTTGTTAAAAGAAAAAAGAGGCACGTTTATAGAGCCTCTTTTAGTAAGAATTATTTTCTAATTCCTAATT
>CALGLR010000040.1 GCA_937959395.1 uncultured Flavobacteriaceae bacterium
CTATCGGTGAAATCCTCATAACTGTCTCTGAACGCACAGGCTTCTTTAGTACAACCTGGAGTATTGTCTTTGGGATAAAAATAAACGACCATATATTTTTCACCTAAAACGTCTTTACTTCGAAAGGTATTTCCATGCTGATCAATCAATGAAAATTCTGGTGCACTATCCCCTACCTTCAAACCCATAACTAGCCTGAATAGGTTACGAAGTTTCTTGGAGTCTCGTAGAGTACAACCTCAAGTTCCTTGTCATCTGCAAGATGCGGGCGTAACTTATTCCATATGACTACAGATATGTTTTCGGCAGTTGGGTTCACATTTTTAAATTCAGGAACTTCAACATTGAGGTTTTTATGATCAAAAGCATTTTCAATTTCGCTTTTAATCAAATCTTTTAAAACTTTCATATCAATTACATAGCCCGTTACCGGGTCTATTTCACCTGTAACACTTACTATAAGTTCATAATTATGACCATGAAAATTAGGGTTGTTGCATTTTCCGAAAATAGCATCGTTTTTTTCAAAACTCCATTCTGGCACATACAACCTATGTGCTGCATTAAAATGTGCCTTTCTACTCACTTTTACTTTCATAATGCAGAAGTATTTTGGACCAAATGATCATAGAAACGCTCGAAAATAATTTTGAACCAAGCTGTATACGCATCTGCATTTACTGCAATGTCATTTTTGATGTCTAGTGGTCTCATCCATTTCCAATTAGCAACCTCATCAGTATTTATACTTGGGGTGCCATTAAAACTCCCTATCATTACATGATCTAATTCATGCTCTGTTAAACCATTATCAAAAGGTGCTTTGTATATAAATGATGTTTTCTCTTCTATAAATGTAGTAAAACCCATTTCTTCTTGTAAACGGCGTACTCCTGCTTCTATATTACTTTCACCATCTCTTTGATGGCTACAACATGTATTTGTCCATAATCCTGGAGAATGATATTTACTTAAAGCACGCTGTTGCAACATAAGCTCATTCTTTTCATTAAAAATAAATACTGAAAAAGCACGATGTAAGACTGCTTTTTGATGTGCTTCTATTTTTTCCATCAAACCAATTTGCTCATCAAGCTCATTGACAAGAATTACATATTCTTTATTCATAGGTTAATTTATACCTTTCAAAAATACAAAATAGGTTAGTGGAATCATAGAACTCATCTTGACTTTTTCAATTTTCTGAAAATGTACAAATAAAAAAAGCCTACTGCGTAATAATTAGTTTTTTAGTTACTTTATTACCATTCGCAGTGATTTTGACTAAATAAGCACCCGTATTTAAATTAGACACATTTACAGTATTTGTATTTCTAACTTCAAGAATTTTTGATCCAAGAATATTAAATAATTCAATTTTATCAACTTTTGGTCCTTGTATTCTAAATTTTGTAGTGGCAGGATTTGGATAAATTTTAAGCGTATCTTCTAACACTCTATCTGCATTATCATCTCCAATAGAAGTTTTTTCCGTATTATTGTTTAGAGAAAATGTCTTAAATTGTATTTTCTCACTCCAACTGGAAACCAAACCATTTTTTTCATCACAAATGCTTCTAACATAGGCATCAAAAGAGGTGTCAAAATTTAATCCAGATACACTTATGCTATTAGCATATGAAAAGTTAGTAAAAACTGTATTTGAAATAATCGGAGATTTTCCTTTTAGAACAATTAATAACTCATATTTCTTTGGAGCGGGGGTAATAACGTCCCAACCTATTGTTATAGTATTTTTCTTACTAATAGTACTTTTACTAATATATGAAGGTACAACACAAGAAAAATTGCTATCTAACTCTAATTTAACTTCTGTAGGTTTAGAAGCATATAAATTAAACATTAGAAGCGTCATAAATAACACTATAATTATAGTAGTTTTTTTCATACTTAGATAGTATTGGGGGTTAAATAAATTGTCAAAAACTATATACAAATATAATAAAATAAATCGATTAAATGTAATAATTAACGATTAAAAACAAATTTTAACTAAATCCTTTTTTTAAAGCCAGAATAAACATTTGCCCACAAACTATCTTTAAAAATCAATAATTTGAATTTACTTCAATGAAATGTCTTTTTTTCCTTTTTTATTTAAATGATAAACCACCATTTATATATTGAAGTAGTTTAAATTCATAATGATCAACTTTAATACTTCCAGTTACTATTCATTCTTCAACATTATAGCCTTTTAACAAAATTCACAAGATTCTCTCTTTTTTTTAAACCTAATTTTTTTCTTATCCTTAAACGTAAATTATTAATACTCAATTCTGTAATATTTAGAATATCGGCTATTTGTCGAGAGGACATATTTATACGTAGATAGCTTATTATTTTTATTTCTTTTTCTGTTAATTCTGGGTGTTTAAATTTTAATTTATAGTAAAATTCTTTATTTGTCTTATCGACTTCTAATAACATTTGTGTTTTGTATTGCGTTCTTTTAATAAAATCATTTGCATTAAATAAGATAGATTGTAATTCTTCATTAATTAATGGATTAGAGGTGTTCTTTTTTATCTTTTTGATATGAGTTTTTAAATTTTTAAAAAAACTATTCTTATCGTCTATGTCAATAGCTAAGTTTGTTAATTCCTCTTCTCTAGACTTTATTTGGTTTTTAAGTTGTTTTTCTTTTAATGAAAATAAGGCATTTTCAGATACAAGTGCCTTTCGTCTTATTTTAACTAGCATAACTTGCCTATAAAGCAAAAGAATTATTGTTATTAATAGTAATCCTAAAGATATATATATAATTTTTCTTTTTTTGTTGTTCGTTTATAAATAACAATTCTTGTTCTTTTGTGTTAATATCAAATTTGGTTCTTAATAATTCTATTTCTTCATTTTTTTCTTTGTTATATATTTCTTCTTTGTAAGCAATTATGTCTTGCGCATTTAAATAAGCTTGTATAAAATTCTTTTTACTAAAATTTATCTTAGCAAGAAGCGACAGGTTTTTTTCGTTAAGGCTTGAAAAATTTTCCTCTTTGCTTATTGTTATCCCTTTTTTTAGAGAGTTCATTGCTTTTAAAGTGTCTTCCTTTTTTAAAAAACCTATAGCCAAGTAGTAATAATTCTCACAGATAAGACCTTTTATCTCTATTGGATACTTATTATTGTTTATGGATGTTAGTTCCTCTATACTTTGGCTAATATTTACTCCTTGTAGAATATTTTGTTTTGCCATGTTGCTTGATATAATACTGGTAAGTTTTGAAAAATTATTAGTTTTACTAATCATTAATGCTTCATTATAATAGTGCTTGGCTTTATCTATACTATCGAGTGCAGCATAATTTTCAGCTATATTGTTCTGGATATTTGCAACGTTTATATTGGATTTGAGTTCTCTATAGAGATCTTCAGCTAATAAATAGTAACTTATGGATTTTTCAAATTCTCCTCTTTCAGTGTTAGGCAAAGCAAAATAAAAATAGGCGCCAGCCAATCCTGTTTTATTTCCATTTCTAAGTGACAAAGAAGTCACCTTATTTAAATATTCTATAATCTTTTCGTATTCACGTGTAGCAAAGTAAAACCGAGCAAAATCAATATATATATTAATTTTATCACTCTCTTTCGCAATTTTTTCGGCAGCATTTAGCTTAACAATAGCTTCATCTAACATATTTAAACTTACATAAACATTACCTATTCTAGAATAAATCTCAGGTAGTTTCTCATTATTAGTTTTTTCTAAGTAGGGTAATGCTTTCTCTAATGCGTTTTTCCCTACTTTATAATTCCTAATTGCAATATTAGACTTACCTATATATATATTTGCAAATGCAGTACTTTTATCATTATCACTTAATTTAATGGCTTTTTGCGCATACACTAAACAACTATCAAAAACTTCTTGTTTAAAATAAACCTCACTTAAAGTTAAAAATACAGATGCCCTTTTATTGGAGTCAGTTATCTTTTTTAGGCTATTTTTCTTGATTATTATGGAGTTACTTTCTTTAACTTGAGCATAAGACAAAAAAAAGAAAAACATGAATAATAAAAAAATTAAATACTTGTTTTTCAATTTATTAATACTAAAAAAATGATACATATATTATAAAAAAATGATATTAAACAACCAATCATATTATAATAATATTATTGTATATCCGCTTAATGTCCATTAGTTGTAATACTAGCTATTACTAGTCTATCGAATATTCTTTCTCCAAAATATCTTCGATTGAGCTTGTAGACAAACTCATTGAGATATAACTGTAAATATTTTTTCTTGAT
>CALGLR010000041.1 GCA_937959395.1 uncultured Flavobacteriaceae bacterium
CAACATCGATTATGTCTATCAATTTAAAGACCACTTAGGCAATATACGACTGTCCTACTCAGATAGCGATAATAATGGGATTATTAACCCTGCTACCGAGATTATAGAAGAGAATAATTATTATCCTTTTGGGCTTAAACACAAAGGATATAATAATGTGGTCAATGGTACGGATCATCAGTATGGTTTTGGTGGAAAAGAAGAACAAAACGAGCTTGGTCTTGATTGGATAGATGTTACGGCGAGAAATTATGACCCTGCTTTAGGACGTTGGATGAATCTTGATCCTTTAGCTGAAAAAATGAGGAGGCACTCACCTTATAATTATGCGTTTGATAATCCTATTTTCTTTATTGACCCAGATGGTAACATGCCTTGTCCGACTGGAGATTGCGGTGATGGTCCATCAGCTGCTGGACCAGCTATTGATGATCGGTCGCTAGGTGATAAAATTGTGGATGGCGCTCAATCTTTATGGAATTATTTTACTGGTTCCGCAAGTAGTGGAGATAAGGTAATGACAGCAATACAAGCTGTTACACCAGATAAATTAGGAATGGCTGCTCTAGATGGTATGTCAGAATTGGTGCCGCAAGCAGGTATGGAAGTCAATGTCAATTATGATGGTGATTTTGTAAAAGAGGCTGTTGGAGAAGCTTTAGCAATAACTGGACCTCTTTTGACTGCGGAATCTCAAGTAGCTACAGTAGAAGCTAAAGTTGCATCAGTTGAAAGTAAAATAGCAAATGCTACCGATGATGTAGCGAGCACTTCTAAGAATGTTAATGGTATAACTGGATTTACGAAACATGGTTTAAACCAAAAAATGAATAGAAATGTAAAATCATCTAGTGTATTAGATGCAGTTAAAAAACCTTTAAAAACGGGAGATGTAAAAGTAGATGGAGCAGGAAGGCAATCACAGAGGTTTACTGGAGCTAAAGCAGAAGTTGCAATTAATCCAGGAACAGGTAAAGTAATATCTGTAAACCCTACATCAACAAAAAAAGCAGCACGATTAAAAAGACAACAATAATGAAAATAAAATTATCAAAAAAAGAATATGATTACTTATTAAAGTATAAAAAAATAAGTAGTGACATGGTTGCTCAAGAATCAAGTATAATAGTTGAATTTGAAGAAGATTACCTAATTGATTTACACGATTGGGTTAATGACCAATTACAAGTAACTGGATTTGATAAGGATTATGAATTAAATAATGAAGGTAAGATATTAGATAATTTGGTAGATATATTAAATGTCTAACTTTGTAACATAGTAAAAAAGATCATAACTCAAAAAATAATTTTAAAATAGTAAAAACCAATAGTTAAAGTAAAATTTAGTTATTGGTTTTTTTATGCATAAGTATTACGGGCTTTAGCATCACGAATAAGCGCATTAATAGTAGTAAAAATATGCTCTTTGTCTTTATCGTTTAGTTTTTGTAAACTTACAACAACATCTACAATATTCTTGTCAAGTTCTAAATCAGATAATCCCGTTAAATAATCTAAAGAGACTTCTAAAGATTTAGCAATTTTAAAAGCAGTCTCAATAGAAGGTTTTACTTCATCACGTTCATAACGTCCAATCACAGGAGCATGTACGCCAATTTGTTTAGCAAGTTCATCTTGCGAAATCTTCTTCTTTTTACGTGTGCTTAATAAACGTTCTCCAAACAACATAAGTTCTAAATCTATCAGTTAAATAAGGTAATATGCAAATATATAAAACACCCCGATAGCGCGGATTTGTAATCCGTGAACACAACAGTAAGAAAAAAACAAAAGTAGTAATTAATATAAAAATTGGTTACTACTTTTTTTGATAAATTTAAATTGATAAAGATCTACAATATTATATTTTTTTTGGACAAAACACATATTAAGGCACGGATTACAAATCCGCGCTAGCCTTTAATAAAAGTAAAAAAGGAAGTATAAAAACCACTTACTTATCACCTATAAAATACTTAATTTGCTATAAAAACAAATGTCTACAAAATATAAAGCTACAATGAGTGATACGGGTTATTTTGTAACCATAACAACTGTAGGTTGGATAGATTTATTTACTCGATTAAAACAACGATATATTATTATAAACGCATTAGATTACTGTCAAAAACAAAAAGGATTAGAGATATATGGGTATTGCATAATGCCAAGTCATATACATATGTTATGTAAAGCTACAGAAGGGTATTTATTATCTAATATTATGCGTGATTTTAAAAAATATACTTCAAAACAGATAATAGAAACTATAATTAACTATCCTGAAAGTAGACGAGAGTGGTTATTAGATTATTTTAATAAAGCTTGCGAGCATTTAAAGAGAAAACAACAATATAAAGTTTGGCAAGATGGTTATCATGCAGAAATATGTAGCTCGAATAGTTTTATAAAACAAAAATTAAATTATATTCATAACAATCCTGTAAAAGATAAAATAGTAGCTAATCCAGAAGATTACGTGTTTAGTTCTGCAAGAAATTATGCTAGCCTAGATAACGAATTAGACGTTTTAATTTTAAATGTGTTTTAGTTCTTTTTAATACAATATTTTTAAACACTTATTGCTGTAGGCACGGATTACAAATCCGCGCTAGCGAGATATTTTTTAAACACTTATTGCTGTGGGCACGGATTGCAAATCCGCGCTAGTAAATACCATTGAATTCTTGGCCTAAGACATAAAAAAACCAATTACTTAAACTTAATTCTCATGCTTAACCAATTTACCATTAAGAATAGTCATTCCCTTTTGAGATAAATATACTACACTAGTCCCATTATTTGTTTGCGACGATAAGTTTAACTTTGGGTTTTCGCTTACTATTTTTATGGCTTTTTCTGGAGTTATTTTTTTGTTATTATAAAGAAACTGCGCTCCTTTTTTAGACATTTCTTTAACATAATTTAAAGGAGATTGTCGTTCTGTTTTTGTGTCCATTTTAGAATTATGCTCATTACCAGTAATAGGATATATAAACGGCTCTTGCTCTTCACTTATTTTAGGAACCACTGGTTCTTCCTCTTCAATAGTTGGTGGCAAAGGATCTGCATTATTCTTATTTTCTGTTTCGTTTACAGTTATCGATTTTGAAATGGAAGATTTACTTTTCTTTTCTTCGGTTTTAGAATTAGCAAGCGACTCTTGAGAAATCAAGTGAATAGAAATACTCGATTTTAAATTTACTTGCTCGGTTTTAATATCAAAAATCGCAATTTCCTGTCCTACTTTACTTTGTAAGAGATTCTGTTTTGCTTTTTCATTTAAGGTATTCCCTGTTATTGTTTGTGTAGGTTTGAGAGGAAATTTAATTCTAAAACTAGTAATGGGTATATTTTGATTGGTAGATAAAATAAGATCTTTTATAACCGCTTTAGAGAGCTTAATTTCGCAAGCATTACAATCTATACCATTTATTGTAGGATATAGCTCCTGAGGCCTTATTATAGCTTCTTGACTGGTATTAAAACTATAACTCATACCAACTATTACTAGTAAAAGTACTAGTTTAAAATTTTTACTAACTATTCTCATATTCTTTTTCATATCTAATTTTCTGTTTTATTGAGAGCTACCTGCTTAAGAATAAACCTTTCTGCAAAGAAAACTCTTTTTAGATAGAAGCAACACTATTTAAAACGAAAACCCACCACATTAAATTGTGATGGGTTTTTATTTATAGTAATTCTTTTAACAACTAAAATTAGCTATTAATTATTTTCAGAAAAAGGAATAGGAAATACATCATATATTAGATCTCCAGCTCTATCGATAGGTAATGTACTATTAAGATTATAACGTCTTAAATCGAACATTCTATGATTTTCGCTCCATAAAGAATAACGTCTTTGGTTTAACATTTCAGTTACTAAATCAGCATCAGTTGTAGCTCCTGAATAAGCAGGTAAACCAGCTTCTGTTCTAATTTTATCAATTCCTGCTACAGCTTGAGCTGCATTAGTTCCGATATTAGCTTCAGCATATACTAAAATTAATTCTTCGTTTCTTAACATATCTATAGGTGAAACATTAGACGCATATAATCTTGTTTCATGAGTTCCTGTAAGTAAATCTTGAACACTAGGATCTGGTCTAACGGCCGCTTTAGCAGCAACTCTAGCATCACCAGCTTCAGCATCAGCAATCCAACTGTTATGAACAATAATTTGATCACCGTTATTTGGATTAGCAACTGTTGAAGGCCCTTTAAAAACACCATTAGTAGCGTCACCACTGTTTTGACTAAACACATGTTTAGGTCCAACAGTAATATCTCCAGTTAAATCAAAATGAGAAGCAGTTAAAGCCGTTAAAGCAGCACCTTTATCTCCATCATACAATGCAGCTACTGCAGCATTACCTCTATTAAATTGAGCAAATGTTCCAGGTGTATCAAATCCTCCAAAACCTGCTAAAGGAAATGCAAAAGTAGAACCCGCTGAATTTAAATTATTTAATCCACTATCTAAAATAGTTCTAACTTGAGCTAATGCAGCATTAAAATCTAATACTGGTCCTAAGTTATCAGGGTCAAGAACATCTATTCTTGCTTTACCATAAGATTTAAGCACTTCAATTAATTCAAATGCAATCACTGTTTCTGCAAATCCTTTATATCCTGCTGCTTGTTGAGCAGTAACAGAAGATGTATTATTAACAGAAGCAATAAGTGTATTCGCATTTTTAATTGCTCTATAACGTCCTCCCCATGCTGCTGTAGAATAAAAATCTCCGTTTTCTAATGATGATCCATTCTTACCTAAAATATTGGCTGTGTTTCTTGGATCTGCATCAAACAAATATAATTCTCTTGCCATTGTACCACTAGCAGTCGTTTGAATTCCTAATGAATTACGCATTGCCGCCTCTAATCCAACAACTAAGTTGTTTAACTGATTGATAGATGCATCAGTCAAAACTCCTTCTATACTAGGTCTGTTAGGATCTGCTTGTTCTTCAAAAGTACATGACGTAACCCCTACTAATAGCAATGCTATTAGTAAATGGTTAAGTCTGATTTTTTTATTTTTAAATATTTTCATTGTTCTTTTCTTTAAAATTTAACGTTTAAATGGAAATAAAACTGTCTTGAGCTAGGGAAAGGTGTTACATCTAAACCAGAAGACAATCCTTGACTACCATTTGTTGATACTTCAGGATCATAACCAGAGTAATCTGTAATAGTAAATAAATTTCTACCAGAAAATCCTAATTTCACATTATCTACAACGCCACCCCAACTACTTACTATTTTTTTAGGGAACCTGTAATATATTGATGCTTCTCTTAATCTTAAATAACTAGCATCTTCAATGAAACGTGTAGCTACAAAACCTTGACCAGCTCTATCTTGACCTGCAGGCGTATCTAAATCTGTTGTAGTACCACCTAAATCAGTTAATAACTTTGTTAAGTTAAGGTTATCTCCTCCTTCTTTCATATGAAGTAAGAAAGATAAATCTATTTGCTTAAATAAAGTAAATTGGTTATTAAAAGTAATTTGAAAATCTGGAGCAGCATCACCAACTTGAGTTGCAACACCATTTACTGTTCCTGCTAATTGAGTTACAGGCTTTCCTTCTTCAATATAAAAAGTTCCTAATCCTAATCCAAATCCAGCACCAGGCTGAGCGAATGCAGGAACATCTAATCTTGTGATTTCTGAATCATTAAACCAATATTGAATTCCAGTATTCCATTTAAAGTTCTCTTTATCAAAAGCATCAACATTTAAAGAGATTTCTAATCCAGTATTCTGTAAATCTGCTAAGTTATTTGTTTCAAATCCAAATCCAGAAGATGCCGGTAAGCTTCTACTAAGAATTAAATCTGTAACATTTCTATTATAGTATGTTGCTTCTAAATTTACAGCATTAAGTAATCTTGCATCAAAACCAACTTCAAATTCTGCAGAAGTTTCTGGTTCGATATTTGCATTTCCTCTAGATCCGCTTACAGACGAACCACCGTTTCCGCCAATACTTACTTGATTTAAACTAGTAAATATAGATCCAAATGCAGGTGAAGATCCTGTTTCTCCATAAGCAGCTCTAATCTTAAACTGGTTAAAAGTTTCTGACTCTCCCCAAAAATCAAAATTATTAAGATTCATTGCTAAAGAGGCTTTAGGGAAACCATAAAATTTATTAGGATCTCCATTTAATGAAGACTTGTCTAATCTATAACCTACAGTTGCTATAAATTGATCTTTATAGTTACCTTCAAACTGTCCAAAATAACCAAATTCTCTTACTTGTCTTGTGGTTTGACCTACACTTTGATTAGCGCCTTGTCCAAGATTTGTTTGATTTGGTATTAAACCAGTTGCTGTAGTCAAAACTAAATCTGCTACTTGATCTAAATACGTAAGACCTGCTTGTGTTGTTAAAGAAAAATCACCACTATTAGTATCATGATTCCAAACACCAATTATTTGAGAATTGAAATTTGTAAAACCGTTCTTTCCTACTGCAATGAAACCATTTTGCCCACTAGCAATTTGACCTTGGTGAGTTTCTGGTACATATACATCAGTTTGATTTGATAAATAATCTACACCAAAGTTTGATACTACTTTTAATCTATCATAATCTCCTCTAAATAAATTTGTAGTTAATTTAAGACCTTGTATAAATCTATTATTTAAATCTTCATTTGTAGCGTTGTCTCTAACAAATAATGGATTTCCTGAGTAATTAGGATTATTAGGGTAATTACCTTGAGCATCTGGATTAAGATCAACCCATGGTCTTGTAAATGCTAATGTGTATCCAAAACTTAATCCTCCTTCGTTTTCATTACCTGTAAAACTTCTACTAGAAGTACTACGCACATAATTAGAACTTAAACCAAAGCTAAACACATCTGATATCTTATGATCTATATTCGCTTTAACTGATAATCTTTTATAACCAGTATTTCTAATAATACCTTCTTCATCTCTGAAAGAAGTTCCTACATAAAATTTTGTTTTATCATTACCACCATCAGCACTAATTTTAGTTTCGCTAATAATTCCTGTTTCTCCATAAATCTCATCTTCATAATCAATAAGACCGCCATTTGCAATAGCTTGATTGAATGCTGCTACTTCGCCAGCTCCAAAAGTAGATTCTACATTAGCTGCATTCCATTCTCTCATTCCTAATGGATTAGCAATTCTAGTTGTACCAACATCTTGTCCAAACTTGAAGTTTGTTTTTCCGTTTTTACCTCTCTTAGTTGTAATTATAACAACTCCCGCGTTTGCTCTTGTTCCATAAATGGCTGCAGCAGAAGCTCCTTTTAATACTTCAATGTTTTCAATATCATTAGGATCGATATCTGCTAAACGGTTAGAAGAATTTTCCTCATTTCCTCTATTGGCACCAGAAGCACCTCTTAAACCAGAAGGGATCTCTACATTACTAATATAAACACCATCAACAATAAATAAAGGTTGGTTATTACCATTAATAGATGATATACCACGTAAACGCATTGCGATACCTCCACCTGGAGCACCAGAAGAAGATACAATATTAACACCTGTTAATTTTCCATAAAGAGCACCATCAACAGTTGTTTGACCTGTAGATCCAACTAATTGTTCGGCAGATACAGTAGATACTGCATTCGCTAAATTAGATCTTTTTACAGATGTTCCTAAACCAGTAACAACAACCTCATCTAAAGATGTTGCTGATTCTTGTAAAGTTACATTCACTGCTTGAGCAGAAGTCACTACTTTTTCAATAGTTTCAAATCCTAAAGAAGAAAACTCTAAAGTTACAGGGAAACCTTCTGCTTTTATTGAGTAATTTCCATCAAAATCTGATGTTGTTCCTGTAGACGTTCCTTTAATAATAACGTTGGCACCCGGTAAAGGTGAGCTAGTAGATCCATCTGTTACTGTTCCCGTAATTTGTTGAGCCAAAGCTACTAGAGGGAATAAAACAAATAGAAATAAGAGCTTTTTCATAAACAAAGCTTTATTCATAATGTTAGTTTTTTTTAGATTAATTGAGTCAAATATCTTAATAAATTCCTAAAAACCATAGCATTTCTTTAAAAAATCATCAGAAATGATAGACTTTAACATTAAAATATTATTCATATGCTATTAGCTAAATACTCTAATATTCTATTATATAATAGAATATCTTATTAAATTTGCATCTTCAGGCGTATGAATAAAATATTCATTTTGCACTAAATTTAAACTATGTACAGAAGTCACAATTGTGGTGAATTAAGAACATCACACATAAATAAAGAAGTTACCCTTTCAGGTTGGGTTCAAAAATCAAGAGATAAAGGTTTTATTGTTTGGGTAGACGTAAGAGATCGATATGGTATTACGCAACTTGTTTTTGATGAAGAACGCTCTTCTAAACTATTATTAGAGCAAGCTCAAAAATTAGGAAGAGAGTTTGTTATTCAAGTAAAAGGTACCGTAATTGAACGTGCCTCAAAAAATTCAAACATACCAACTGGCGATATTGAAATCTTAGTTTCTGAACTTATTATACTAAATGAATCTTTACTCCCTCCTTTTACTATTGAGGATAAAACAGATGGTGGTGAAGATATTAGAATGAAATACCGCTATTTAGACATAAGGCGTAATCCCGTAAAAAATAATTTAATTTTTAGAGCTAAAGTAACTCAAGAGGTTCGTAATTATTTATCTAAAATTGATTTTATTGAAGTAGAAACACCTTACTTAATTAAATCTACTCCAGAAGGCGCTCGTGATTTTGTAGTGCCTTCTCGCATGAATGAAGGTGAATTTTATGCACTTCCTCAATCTCCGCAAACCTTTAAACAGCTACTTATGGTTGGTGGTATGGATAAATACTTTCAAATTGTAAAGTGTTTTAGAGATGAAGATTTACGCGCAGATAGACAACCTGAATTCACACAAATAGATTGCGAAATGGCATTTGTTGAACAAGAAGACATTTTAAATGTATTTGAAGGATTAACACGCCATTTATTAAAAGAAGTAAACGGTGTAGAGATCGAAAAATTTCCAAGAATGCTTTATGATGATGCCATTCGTATGTATGGTAACGATAAGCCAGACATAAGATTTGGGATGGAATTTGGAGAATTAAATACAATTACTCAGCATAAAGAATTTAAAGTTTTTAATGATGCAGAATTGGTTGTAGGTATTGCTGTTCCTAACGGAAATAGTTATACAAGAAAAGAAATTGACAAGTTGATTGATTGGGTTAAACGCCCACAAGTAGGTGCTTTAGGAATGATATATTGTCGTTGTAATGATGATGGGACTTATAAATCTTCTGTAGATAAATTTTATGATCAAGATGATTTTACGAAGTGGGCAGAAGCTACCAATGCTAAAAAAGGAGATCTTATTTGCATATTGTCTGGTACAACAAATAAGGTTAGAGCGCAATTAAGTGCTTTACGAATGGAATTAGCAGAACGTATGGGACTTAGAGACCCTAAAGTATTTGCTCCGCTATGGGTTATCGATTTTCCTCTATTAGAATTAGATGAAGAAACAGGACATTATCATGCGATGCACCATCCGTTTACCTCTCCTAAACCTGGGCAAATTGAATTATTAGATTCTAAACCCGGTGAAGTTAAAGCCAACGCTTACGATTTAGTATTAAATGGAAATGAAATTGGAGGGGGTTCTATTCGTATTCACGATAAAGCTACTCAGGCAATTATGTTAAAACACTTAGGTTTTTCTGATGAAGAGGCTAAAGCGCAATTTGGATTTTTAATGGATGCTTTTGAATATGGAGCGCCACCACATGGAGGATTAGCTTTTGGATTAGATCGATTAGTGGCTATACTTGGTGGCCAAGAAACTATTAGAGATTTTATTGCTTTCCCTAAAAATAATTCAGGTAGAGATGTTATGATTGATGCTCCTGCTCCAATCGATAATGAGCAATTGAAAGAACTAAATCTTAAACTGGATTTAACAAACTCATAACGAAGACTAAATGAAATATGTAACTTTATTATTCTTCATTGCCTCTACAACAAGTATAATACTAGGCTATACTTTAGACGTACCTTATACTGAAAAACTAAAAGGGTTTGGTGTTCTTGGTTTGTTTTTAATAACTATTCCTTTATTTATTTATCATTCATGGAAAGGTAAAAATGTAAAAGATTACATGTTAACAAATGAAAACTTAGATCGTATGAAACAAAAAGAAAAGAAAAATTAAGTTTATACATTTTAGATATTAGTATCTAATCGTAAAGTAATTCGTTTTGTACTAAAAAAATACAGAATTATCACTTCATTTTTAAGGACACTCTTTTAAAAAAATGAGTCTTCTATTGAATTAGAGTTCAGCAAATAATTACGTATAAGATAAAAATCATAAAACTACTGATTGTTAATCACAAAATAGTTTTTATTATTTGCCATTTCGAATCTTTCTATTATAGCTGAAGACTGGCTAAAATCGAGAACTAATATTGCTTGAGAAGAATCTTGATTTCGCTCGATCTAACATAGATACTGCTAAAGTCAATTTACAAAATACTAGTTCTACTGAGTTCTATAGATTTAAATTTAACCTACACCAAAGTATAAGAAAAGTATAAAAACAAAAAAAGGGATGAGTAAAACTCATCCCTTTTAAATTTATTTAATTAAGAATTAATTATTTTTTAATAATCTGTCTAGTAGATTTTTTACTACCATTCTCAATAGTTAAGAAGTAAGACCCTGTTGCAAATTGACCAAGATCTACAGTAATTTTATTATCACCTACAGTGTTAATAGAAATACCATTTGTTAATACTCTACCCATAATATCATTAATAGATACTTTAGCGTTATCTAATGATGTCGCACTTTGAATAGTTACTACACCTGTTGTTGGATTAGGGAAGAAAGATAATCCTTCAAATTCCTTATCATCAACTGAAAGTGTCGCGTCTCCTTTAATTACGAAGTTATCAATAATAGCTCCTTCTTCGTTAACACCAGGATCAGAAATAAATACAAATCTAAATAACATATTTTCTTCAGCAGAACCATTACTATCAAAAGCAGCTAATGAATGCTTATATAATTTCATTTGAGCATTTGTTCCTCCAGCACTATGCGTACTTGCCTTTTCACCTTCACCTAACCATTGTGCTCCAACACAGTTTTGACAGTTAGTTCCATTTGGCACAGCATCACTATTAAACCAATCTGGATCATTAGCAGTTCCTAAGATCTCCCATGTTGCTCCACCATCTTTAGAATATTCGAATGTTAATAAATCAAATACATCTTCGATATCAAATCCTAAGTTAAACTCTACACTAGCATCATCTAAAGTAGATAAATCGTAACATTGAGATACTAAGAATGCCTTTGTATCATTACCTGGTGTACCATCTAAGTTTGTTCCATATACTTGAGAACCTGCATTAGCGTTACTTAATAAAGTTCCTGCCGCAGTACCTCTTTCCCATAAACTAGCTGTTCCTGTTGCATTGAAAGCAATTAATTCATCTGAAGCATTTTCGAAAGTATTAACAACATCTTCTGTACCATTATCGTTTACTGATATCGTAGCTGAAGCAGATCCAGCAGGGTTAACTGTAGCAATTTCTAATACGTGAGAACCTCTTGATAATGTTCCTAAATCAATTGTAATAGGGGCAGCTTCACAAGCACCGATATTCCCTGTCCATGTTCCATTTTGAGTTGCTCCACCATCAATTCTGTAAGTATAATCTATTGATGATACTGGCGTGTTAGTAAAGTTAGTCACAGTAATTTGTGGTACTTCACTTCCACATGCATCTTTAGTTGTAGAGATTGCAATATCAGCTTCTGGTATATCGAAAGCTTCTGTACCATCTGCTTTAGATCCAGGATTACCTTGATCTGCACTAAATCCTAAACCTCTTTTAGCAAATACTGACCATATCGTACATGCATCTGCGCCACCAGTAGTCGCTCTATCAGCAGCTAAGATAGCGTCTCTAAAGTCTACCTGACCACCACCACAAGGTTGTAATTTTAATCCGTCTAATACTAATTGCATTACTTTAGTGTTTCCCGCATCTCCAGTGTATACATCGTCAGTGAATCCATACTTATCAACAAATGCCCATGTTAAATCCCATAGAATCGTAGCGAATACAGATCCAACACCGTGAGGTGCAACTTGAGATTTAATGTCATCATATGTAAAGTTATTTACTGAAAAACTTGTAGAATAAGGTTTCGCTCTAATTCCAGTTCCTGTTGTTGCTTGTCCTAATGCGTAAGTACCAATTCCTCTTCTTGATGTTCCAACATCTCCTTCATTCATTGTCATCATTAAAGCAAACCAATCAGACCAACCTTCACCAGCTTGTTCTTGTCCGCTTAAACATCCAGCAGTTCCAGGACCACCAGCTAAACGTATTGAAATACCATGACCGTATTCGTGTATTACTATTCCACTATCAAAATTCCCATCTCTATTAGGGTTTGTTGTGTTCCATAAATACATTTGCATTCTTGGGTTAGTACCATCTGCTTGAGTACTCATGTTTGCATTATTGAATGGTCCAATATCCAATTCAGCATTTACATAATCACTAGCTCTTCCACCATTTCCGTAGTTATTTTCTTGAAAGTTACCAGAAACTTCATCAAAACCAGCTTCATACCATACATCATGCACCATATTGTTACCATAAAATAAGTTAGTAACAGAAGCAGCCTGATACTGAGATGGCTGTTGATTAGAACTAAAAGGGAAATCAAAAGATAAGTTATTCCCTCCTTCTGGAGAAAAACCTATTTGATTATTACTATTTTGATCTACGTAAGCACGTACATTATTACCACGTGTGTTTGTATATTCTGCACCAGCTCTACCATTATCATCATGCCATCCAAAAGGAGATGCATTTACATTAGCAGGATCGCTAACTACCTCTCTTGAACCATGACTAGGACTTTCTACTCCTGGAGTGCTACCGTCAGATAACAATGGAAGTACTCTATAGCTAGAACCATCTACCATCATAGATGTATTCGCATTAGATTTGAATAAATTAAATTCTTCTGCTTTATCGGCATGATTGTGCCCTGCATGAAAAACAGCATTGTTATCATTATAAAAACCATTCTCATCAAATGCACAGCTAATAGTATAGTTGTGTATGTTTCCTTTTCTTATTTCTCCTGTAGTAGCATCTACTCTTACACTCCACATGTCAGAACTATTTGGATCATCAACCTCAACATCGTAAGTTAAGACTAATTTATCGCCTTCAAAAACATACTTTAATTGAGCAGGAATAAAATCTCTAGAAGAAATACCAGCACTAGAAAACTCATAGTTATTTGCTTTTCTACTTAAAACTCTTAATCCTGTTGGTGTCCCTAATTTAAAGTAAGAAGCTACCTTTTCGATTGCTTGTTGTGCCGTAATTGCTGGAGTTACAGTATTTACTTTACTAGCAACATCACTAACAAATCCACTAGCTACATTAAAAATTTGACCATCTTTTACAGCAACTGTAGAAATTGCATTGTAAATTGGAATACCTTGATGTTCTTGACCTACATAAACAAGTGTTAAATCCATACCTTTTGTATAGTACTCGTCTGTTACGGTAAGACCTTGAACATCACTCTGAGTTAGTTTCAGCTCAGCTGCATTGCTAGCATACTTCTGTATGCTCACTCCGTTGGGAGATTCGGTTAATGATTTTTGAGAAAACCCAAATGCTGATAATAGCATAAAAGATCCAACAAAAATACCTTTTGTTACATTTTTCATTTTAGATTAATTGAATTGATTAGAATAATTTTTTTTCATTACTTAATTTTTCGTTTCATAGTCTAATAAATAGAACTAAGAGATCACTAAATTAGGATTTTTCTTTAAAAAAAAAGCCTTTATTTAGAAAATATATCGCGTTTTGCTGTTTTTTTTGATGAATGCGCAATTTTTTACGACAAAAGGCTCACTTAATTACATTTCGTTAAATCGCAAACATGATATTATGAATAATAATGACCTAATTTTGCCTAAATAATGCAATTAATAACAAATCATTACCCTATGTTCAGTATTCATATCTAAAAGTTAAGATATACACATTTTTATCTTACTCAATTGTACTATTATTAAAGAAAAAGAATGACAACATTTAAACATTAAGGTAAGACAACTAATTCCATATAAGTATATAGAACTGTATTTTACTTTTAATAATAGATTAGATACAATATCTTAATTAAGATTTCTCTTTTCAATAAAAAAGCGTTTCAAGAGTTTAGAAGCCTGATCTTCTAATATCCCTCCCTCAATCTTAGTCTTAGGATGTAGTTTTGTTCTTAGATTAATACAACCGCGTTCTTCATCTCTTGCGGCATATACAATTTTAGAAATTTGAGACCAATACAAAGCACCTGCACACATTTGGCAAGGCTCAAGTGTAACATAAAGCGTACAGTTATGTAAATATTTCCCACCTAAGAAATTAGCTGCTGCTGTAATAGCTTGCATTTCTGCATGTGCAGTAACATCGTTTAAAATTTCGGTTAAATTATGAGCTCTAGCTATTATTTTATCTTCTATAACTATAACAGCTCCTACAGGAACTTCTCCTTTTTCATATCCCGTCTCTGCTTCCTGCAAAGCTTTTTTCATAAAATAAATATCGTCGTATGAATCTATCATATCATAAAAATATTGATAATATTAACTCTTTTAGCTAATATGTGTTACTTTTTAAATAATTTTACCCAATAATATAATTTTATAATTGAATTATCTAGAAAACATAAATTCTCCTGAAGATTTACGCACTTTAAATGAAGCTGAATTAATTACGCTTTCAAAAGAATTGCGTTCATTCATAATTAATGCTGTTGCAGCTAAAGCAGGACATCTGGGTGCTAGCCTAGGAGTTGTTGAATTAACTATTGCACTACATTATGTTTTTAAAACGCCTGAAGATTTACTCGTCTGGGATGTTGGACACCAAGCTTACGTGCATAAAATTTTAACTGAGAGACGTCACGTTTTTGACACAAATAGACAATTTAACGGCATAAGCGGTTTTCCTAAAAGAAGTGAAAGTAAATACGATGCTTTTGGCGTTGGTCATTCTTCAACATCTATTTCTGCTGTTTTAGGCATGGCCATTGCTTCTCAAATAAAAAAAGAAGATCATAAACAGCATATAGCAGTTATTGGAGATGCTTCTATAGCAAGTGGAATGGCTTTTGAAGGATTAAATCATGCTGGAGTCACTAATGCCAATATATTAGTAATTTTAAACGATAATGCCATAGGTATAGATCCTAGTGTTGGTGCATTAAAACAATATTTAACTAATGTAAAAAAAGGGACTCAAAAGCAAGATAATATTTTTGAGGCTTTAAATTTTAATTATTCTGGCCCCATAGATGGCCATGATTTACCGAAGCTTATTTCTGAACTACGACGTTTACAATCTATTAAAGGCCCAAAGTTTCTACATGTTATTACTACAAAAGGGAAAGGACTTCGACAAGCTGAAGAAAACCAAGTAACTTATCATGCTCCGGGAAAATTTAATGCTAAAACTGGAGATTTATACGAAAAAGATAATAGCATAACGCCTCCAAAATATCAAGATGTATTTGGTCATACTATTGTTGAATTGGCTAAAAAAAATGAAAAAATAATAGGCATTACACCCGCAATGCCTACTGGAAGCTCTTTAAAGTTTATGATGGAAGCAATTCCCGATCGTGCTTTTGATGTTGGAATTGCTGAGCAACATGCTGTAACATTTGCTGCTGGCATGGCTACTCAAGGCATGACTGTATTTTGTAATATTTATTCTACTTTTCTTCAACGCGCTTACGATCAAGTTATTCATGATGTAGCCATTCAAAATCTTCCTGTCATATTTTGTTTAGACCGAGCTGGTTTAGTTGGTGAAGATGGCGCAACGCATCATGGTGTTTTTGATATTAGTTATTTACGATGTATTCCTAACTTAATTGTCTTTGCTCCTAGAAATGAAATAGAATTACGTAATATTATGTATACTGCTCAACTTGGACTTGAAAGCCCAATTGCAATTCGCTACCCTCGTGGTAGAGGCATAACGATTGATTGGAAAAAACCTTTTTCTAAAATTGAAATAGGAAAAGGAGAACTTTTAAAATCAGGCTCTAAAATTGCTATTCTATCTACTGGAACTATTGCTAAAAATGTTTCTGAAGCCATTCTTTTAACAGATAACAATGATCTTTACGCTCATTATGACATAAAATTCATAAAACCTTTAGATGAAAAACTACTGCATAACATTTTTGAAACCTTTTCTTCAATTATAACATTCGAAGATGGTGCCATTAATGGTGGATTCGGAAGTGCCATTTTAGAATTCTCTTCAAAATTTAATTATAAAAGCAACATACAAATAAAAGGTATACCAGATCAATTTATTGAACATGGTTCTATTTTAGAATTACAAAACAGTATCCAACTGTCACCTGAAGGAATTAAAGGCACACTTGTAAATTTATTGTAAATAAAAAGCAGCATTTAAAAATGCTGCTTTTAAAACAATTATTGCTATTATAATTAATTCTTAATAATTCGTTTTACTATTTTATTTGAATTCGTCTCTATTGATATAAAGTAAGCACCACTAGAAAGGCCAGACATATCTATAGACATTCTATTTTCATTAATTTGCTTAACATTTACTTTATCCATTAATTTTCTTCCTGTAACATCATGTATATCTACATTAGAATCTACAAGACTAGAAACTCCAACAATAGTTAAAATACCATTTGTAGGGTTTGGATAAATAGTAAATCCATCAAACGTATTCTCATCAACACTTAATAATGGATCGATATTAATAGTGAAATTTACTGTTTGCGGCGCAAATGCCGGACAATCGTTAGTAAAAGCCACTGTCATTGACCACACACCTTCTACAGCTGGATCATTATCAGGAACGCTCGTAAAAGCAACAATATCATTATTATATATTGTGCCATCTGGACCAGTCCAAGTTGTCGTTCCAGCAACAGTAGGTATTCTCAAAATAATATTTCTATTATCTAAAACATCAATTGTATCTCCTGTACTAAAAGAAGTGAACGCTCCTCCATTTATAGCAAACTCCGTATCACCATCAGTAATATCTGGATTTGTTCCATTAACAACTAATTGCGCTGTTAGTACTTTGCTTGCATCTCCTCCTGGAGTTACATTAATTACATAATTTGTTGCTGTTGCAGGAATGTTAGACACAGTCATTGTAAATAGTCCAGTATCTTTCATCGTTGCTGGCAAAAATGTTGCAGTAGCTCCAGCTGGTAAATTAGACGCTACGAAAGGCGTATTAGTATCATAACCATTTTGTTCATTAAATACAAATTCGTAAGTCACAGAAGTTGTACCAGAACAAACCGATTTAATACCAGAATCTCCATTTGTAATTATATAATCTGGCGTACAACCAAGTCCTGGAGGTAAATCATAAGCATGCACCCCATCTGAAGTACTTGCTGTGCTTCCTTGATCTGCACTAAAGCCCATTCCCCTTCTAGCAAACGCGCTCCAAATCACACATTGATTCGCGCCTCCATATAAATTCATATCTGCTTGCAGTATTGCATCTCTTCCATCTTCAAAACCAGGGTTACAAGCCGTTAATTTAAAACCTTCAACAACTAGATTTAAAGCTATTGTATTTCCTTTTCCACTATTGGCATCATAAATATCATCTGTAAAGCCATGAACCGCAATTAAATCCCAAGTCATATCCCAAAGCATCCCTGCCCAAACAGAACCAACGCCATGCGGCACTGTATAAGTTGTGTTTGCTGTATCTGCTCGTAATAATTCATAAGTCATTGGGTTATTAGTAATGTCTCCAGAATATGGAGCAGGCCTAATCCCCTGACCATTTGGAGCTTGACCTACAACAAAAGTTCCTGTACCATTTAAAGCTATTCCATTATCCACGTTTTTAAGCAATAATATTTTACCTATATAATCGGCCCATCCTTCGCCCATAGATTCTTGAGCTTGAACACAACCAGAATTACCTGGACCAGCAACTAATCTTGTATTTATTCCATGACCATACTCATGTGCAATAACTCCATTATCAAAATCACCATCTATATTTACAAATCCTGTTTGAATAATATTAAACGTCGCATTAACCGTATTTGAAGCCATTGTTGCTATAATGTTATCTCCATCAGACTTATTTATACTATATGCAGGAATACTAACAGTCAAATCTCCTCCTCCCATAGCAATATCTCCAGCAACATTATTAACAACTAAAATTGCTACAGCACCAGCATTTTGGGCCTCTATAGTTTTTGCTGTAAAAGCGCAAGCTCCTCTTCTAACCACTGCTATGTTACCATTTAAAGCTGCTGCATTGGTTATCGCTCCACAACCATCGTTTACATCTGTAGATGGATCGATACTTGTGTTATCATCAACAACTAAAACCAAATCTGCAGTTATTGGAGAAGATGGTTGTACATTTCCTGGGGCAAAATTATTATCTAACGCAGCGTATTCTCCTGCTATTGAGGTATTATTTATTTCTAATAACGGTCCAGAGTAAGCTCCTATATCCCATAAAAACATTTGCATTCTTGGATTAAAACCATCTGGAGGCGTTCCAAAATTTGCATTATTAATACCACTACCGTCTTGCACATCGGCATCAAGTGGATCTCCACCAGTTCCGCCTCGTCCAAAATTATTTTCTTGAAAGTTACCAGAAGCTTCATCGAATCCATATTGATAATAAATATCATGCACCGCATTAGACATATAAAACACATTAGTATTTGCTGCATCAATGTAAGTACTCGCACTTACATAAGGACCACCATATGGATAATCAAATACTAATCCTGCACCGCTTTCTACTGTTAAAGGCCCAGTTCCATTATTTCCATTTTGATCATCTCTCGAGATGACATTATTCCCTGCAGTCGCATTAAAACTACTACTGCCGTTATCATGCCATCCAAGTGGTGACGCAGTTGCTTCTTGCGGTGATACTATTAACTCAAAATCACCATGATTAGGGCTTTCAATATAATATGGCAATGCTCTATATGAATTTACCATAGCCGTATTAGCTTCAGTATTCTTAAAAAGTAATTTTGAAAAATTTATATCTGCATTGCCTATTTTAACTTTTTTTGAATGTTTATGAATAGAATGATCAACATTCGTTCCCCAGTTACAACTTACTATCCAGTCATTTTGACTAACAAAAGCACCTGTTTGGGCATCAATTCGTGTATTCCACCAGTGGTCACCACTAGCTAAATCTAAATTCACATTCCAGGTTAACTTTATTTCATTATCTGAAACCACATCGTAAACCAATTTTACTTTAATATCGCTTTGTACTGCTTCAGTCTTACTAAATGTATATTCATTTTTATTTTTATTGAAATCTAATTTCTTCAAAGAAACGGCTGGTTTTAATTTATGATATCCCAAAGCTTTTCTCACTGCTTGTTCAGCAGAAATTGAAGGAGAAGTTATTCTAATTTTTGATTCTAAACCCTTAATAAAGGTTGAATTATTTACTGTAGCAGCTCCATCTTTAACTGATACATTTGCAATAGAATTTCTAACCTCAATATCATTATGAGTTTGCACAAGGTAATAATGCCACATTCCCGAAACTCTAGAAGAGGCGTCACTCTGCACAATCCAGCTGTCTACATCGCTTGACAAATAGCCTTTGCTTGTTTGCTTATTTAAAGCATTTTGAATTGTTGAAAGATTTGTTTTTTTAATTGAATTATCTAAATATTGAGCGTTAGCGAAAGAAAATGCTAAACTAAATAGAAAAAGTAGGTAGTGTTTTTTCATTAGAAAAAGTTTTTAATAGGTTTAGGGCTTATTAATAGTTACGAAATGTACAATTAATTTTTATAAACCACAAAAAAAATATGCTTTTTATCGTATATTTATGTATTTAATCGATTAATATGTAACGCCTTGAATTTTTTTATACTCAACAATAGCTTGACTATCAGATAATAAAGAGACGTAATGACTAACATTTAACAAGCGTTCGTATAAACGCTCTTTATTAATATCTAATGTACTTGGAAACCCCTTTAGAATAAGACTATCATAATTTGATGAAGAATTATTGTAATTATTATTTACTGCTTCAGTATAAACCTTTAAAAGCTTATTAATAACACCATATCCTACAACTTCTTTATCTATAACCTCTTTCGATTGATAGATCTTATCTATACTTAATTTAATAATGTCTCCAATTTGTGCTTCATATTTACTTTTATCTATGAGCGCAACATTAAATTGACCTGCTAACAATGCCTCTTCATTATTCATAAAAATAGTGACTGCTTCATTTATTAATGTATTAATTGCTAAAGCACGTAAATAACTTACTCGATCTTTTGTATTATCGAGTTCATTGTATTTACTAGTATTTATTGTTTCCCTAACTAAATTAATTAAATATTCTAAAGCAAACTCTTCTTGAATTAAACCTAAATTTATACCATCTTCAAAGTCAATAATAGTATAACAAATATCATCTGCCGCTTCAACCAAATAAGCTAAAGGGTGTCTTGAAAAACTTAAATCGTCTTTATTTCCTGTTTCAATTAAACCCAATTCATTAGCAACATCTATAAAAGCTTCTTTTTCAGCTTGAAAAAAACCATATTTTTTATCTGCGATATCGTTTGTAGGCTTTTTAGGCAACGATTCTTTGGGATATTTAGTAAAAGCACCTAATGTAGCATAACTTAATCTTAAACCGCCTTCACGGCCTTTCCTACTTTGAGTCGTTATTTTAAACCCATTGGCATTACCTTCAAAATCACATAAATCTTGATATTCTTTAGTATTTAATTGCGTTTTATACTTATTACCATGACCCGTTTTAAAAAACTCGCCTATTGCTTTCTCTCCCGAATGTCCAAACGGAGGATTGCCAATATCATGAGCTAAAGCTGCAGCTGCAACTATAGCTCCAAAATCGTTTGCTTGGTAACCATGTACGCTTTGTAAATGTGGATGTCTTTTTAATAATTTCTGTCCCACTTGCCGTCCTAGAGAACGACCAACGACACTCACTTCTAAACTATGAGTAAGTCGTGTGTGAACAAAATCGGTTTTAGATAATGGAATAACTTGCGTTTTATCTTGTAGACTTCTAAATTCCGAAGAAAAAATAATGCGATCATAATCTACATCGAAGCCTAAACGTGTTTCATCTTGTTCTTTCCTTAATCTTTTATTAGTATCTCCAAAACGTTTTAAAGAAAGTAATTGTTCCCAATTCATAGTATAAAATTAATTGCGTGCAAGATAGCCAATTTCAATGTTAAGTAATTGTTTCCAAATCTCAAAAATATGCAAGTCTTCATAACATTAAGCTAACCTTTTTATGACTCTTCTTTAACCTATAGTTAACCTTGACTTTACACTATGTGATTTTCTTTGCAGCAGAAAACGAAACGTGTAAATGAAACAAATTTTATTACTACTAGTTATATCTATAGCAAGCCTCTCTTTTGCTCAACAAACAGGTAACATTACAGGGAAAGTAACCGATAAAGAATATAACAACGAACCGCTTCCTATTGCTAACGTAATTATTAAAGGAACTTCTAAAGGTGCAAGTACAGACTTTGATGGCCTCTACAAATTTGAAGATTTAGATCCTGGTACTTACGTATTAGAATTTAGCTTTGTAGGTTATGAAACACAAGAGATTTCTGCTAATGTAATAATTGGGGAAACTACAGAGATTAATGCCTCAATGGGTGCTAATGCTGCTGCTTTAGATGAAGTTGTTATAAAAACTAGTATTAAAAGAGAAAGTGAAACGGCATTATTATTAGATCAGAAAAAAGCAGTTGAAATAAAACAAAGCATTGGTTCTCAAGAACTCTCCAGAAAAGGAGTTAGTGATGCAGCTGGAGCTGTTGCAAAAATTTCTGGTGTTTCTAAACAAGAAGGATCAAGTAATGTATATGTAAGAGGTTTAGGTGATCGTTATTTAAACACCACGTTTAATGGCATGTCCTTACCCTCTAACGATGTGAATAAAAAGAACATGGATTTAAATTTATTTTCATCAGATATTATTCAAAACGTTTCGATAAGTAAAGCATATGCCTCAAAATTTTATGGTGATTTTGCTGCGGGAAATGTCGACATTACTTCTAAAGATTATAAAGGCAAAGGGTTTATCGACGCTTTTACAACATCGGGATTTAATACAAATGCTGTTAATAAAAGTTTTGTAAGAAGTGAAGGCACAGGCTATTTTGGTTACTACGGAAGAAACGCTCACAATCCATTTGCTATTATTTTATCCCATGGTATCGACCCTGTAAATGCTGGATCTCCACTTGATATAGGTTATGGTGCTTCTGCTGGAAAATCGTTTGATTTTAAAAATGGTTCACGATTGAGCCTGTTTGCTACTGGTTCGTTTGAAAACGGATATGAATATAGAAAAGGATCTAATATAGATTACACACTTACAGAAAAGAAAGCTTTTGAAAATAATGCTGAAGAATATGAATACGGAACAACCTCTACAGCGATGACCAGTATAAATTATAGAATAGATGACAAGAATACTTTTAAATTCAATTCTTTATATATAAATGATTCTTCAGATAGAGTAGGCTATTTTGGAATTGATGGAAAAGGAAGAAATAGAGATGCTATTTTAAATACCGATGAAGGGTTTTATCAAATGAATGTGCAATTTGATCAAACTTCAATTTTGGTTAATCAGTTATTAGGAACTCATAAATCTGGAAAACTAAAAATAGATTGGGGAATGGGATACAATTATGTATTCTCTAATCAGCCAGACAGAAAAAGAATAAGTATTGAAAATTACCAATTTGCTTTAGATAACGATGCGTCTACTAACCCCACTTTTTATAGTAATGTTGTTTTTGATAATCAACGTTATTTTCAAGAAATTAAAGACCAAGAATCTAATGGTATTTTAAATTTAGCTTATGAGGTTTCAGAACATCTAAAATTCAATTTAGGTTATAATGGCAGAAGTAAAACCAGAACATTTGAAAATATTCGTTATGGTTATGATATCGTAGATTCAAATTTCCCTGTAACAGATATCAATAATCTCAATTCTATTTTTACTTTAGACAATCTAAACATAGATAACACAAGCAATGGTGTTTACGAAATAAAAGTAATCAATACCTTTGGGGGACTATCTAATACCAACCGCCCTGGAAGTCCAGAAAATACTTACAAAGGCTCTTTAAACATTTATGCCGGGTATTTAGATGCCGAAATTAAAGCTGGAGAGAAGTGGTTGTTTGTTCCTGGAGCAAGAATAGAATCCTTTCAACAAAACATTAATTTTGATGTTATTAACTTAGGAAGTTTAGGGAATAGCTCTATTACTTCAAATAAGAACTTTTTTCTTCCAAGCTTAAATATTAAATATGCTTTAAATGAAGAGCAGAACCTACGTTTCTCGGCCAGCAAAACAGTTTCTATACCAGAATTTAAAGAAGTGGCCCCTTTTGTATATGAAGACATCTCTACCAGAATTGGTGGGAATCCAGACTTATTACAAAAAGGATCTTCTGAGATCGTTAATATTGATTTGAAATATGAATGGTTCTTTAGCAAAAGTGAACTCTTTTCTCTTGCTGCATTCACAAAGCAAATCAATAATCCAATAAACTTAGTAGTAGGCGCTGATGCTACAGGAACACAACGTTATTTTAGAACAGGAGACAGAGCTTCTGTATATGGTGTAGAAGTAGAGTTACGTAAAAACATATTACTTAACGAAGAAGCCGAAAACTCAAAACTATCTGTAGGTTTTAATGCCACTTATATGAATACCAATCAAGATTTATATCAAGCTATTGATGGGAATTTCTATGATGTAAGTTTTACCAAAACAGAAGAGGAATTACAAGGTGCATCACCTTTAATTCTTAATGCAGATGTGAGTTATTCACCTTCATTTGAAAACTACAAACCCATAGCCAATTTAGTCTTCTCTTATTTCTCAGATAGAATAGACGCCTTAGGCTCTGGACAATTAGGAAATGTTATTGAAAAAGGAATCCCAACCTTAGACTTCATCTGGAAAAATACAATCAAAAATAAGTTCGAAATAAACGTTAGTGCAAAAAACCTTTTAAATCCTAGTGTGAGATATTTTAGAGAAACTACACTTGGAGACATTACAGTAAATTCTGCTAATGGAAAAGGCGTGTCAGACTATAAACGAGGTATGAATCTAGGTCTGCAACTTAAATATAAATTTTAAAAAAAGTAAATTAATTAAACTCAAAAAGTGATGAAAAAAAGATTAATTTTAGGATTAGCATTAGCTACAATGCTATTCTCTTGTTCAACCGATGACACTGCAGATATTGTTATAAACGACAATACCACTGTTAATGGAAGTGGAACTACAGACCCACAAACTATTTTATTAGAAGGCACGTATACTGAAGATTTAATTTTGGATGCATTAAATACTTATAAAATTAATGGTCCAGTTATTATGGCTAGTGGGACCACTTTAGAAATTCCAGCAGGAATGACTATTAGAGCCGCTGCAACTGGAGCCGATGTTTATGTTGCAATAGCTCAAGGTGCAAAAATAAATGCCAATGGCTCTGCATCTAGCCCTATAGTATTCACATCAGACGCTGCTGCACCTGCTGCAGGAGATTGGGGAGGTTTAATTCTCCTAGGAAAAGCCCCTATAAACTCTGTAACTGGAAGTTCTACTTCTACATCTGAAATTGCAAGTTTGCCTTTTGGAGGTTCGAATGCAAGTGACGATTCTGGAATTTTAAGGTATGTTAGAGTTGAATATTCTGGAGGGTCTGCAGACGGACAATCTGAAAACAACGGTATTTCTTTCTACGGCGTAGGTAATGGCACAGTTGTACAATACATCCAAGCTTTTGAAGGTAAAGATGATGGTGTTGAGTTTTTTGGAGGTACTGTAAATGTCGATTTCTTATCTGTAGTTAATGCTCAAGATGACTCTATAGATTGGACTGAAGGGTATACAGGAACCATAACTAATGCTTATGTAAAGCATGGCGCAGAACATGATAAAGGTATTGAAGCTGATGGTTTTAATACCGATTTTAGTAATGCCGCAGGGTATTTTTCTAAACCAACCGTTAATAACTTAACCATTGTAGGATTAGGTTCTGCAAGTGGAGAAGCGATTCGACTAAGAGCAGGAACTCAAGGAATTTTCAATAATGTTCACATTACAGGATTTGAAGAAGGGTTTGATTTAGATGGTGATTTAGGAGATAATCCAACTGGAGCTGGAGTTGTAAGTGATGATTTACAAGTAACAGACGTTACTTTTGTAGATGTGACTCTTAAACTTAAAAATGATACTGAAGTGGTTCTTACTGAGGCAGATTTTATAACTGGAGACGGAAATGGAACTGTAACAAATTATTCGTCTTGGGGCGCTAACTGGACTGCAAACTAAGATTACATATTTATTATAAACAAAAAAGCCTGTCTATAAAAATTAGACAGGCTTTCTTCTTTATAATTGTAAGTCACTAATTTGTAGTAGCGACACTTTCTTTATTTTGCCATTCACTAACGTTAGCAATTGTATTATTTACATAATCTACTTCTTTAAGTGAATTGTTAGACCAAAATAACCATTTTCCTACTTTTATGCCATTATTATATTTTCCAATGGCTACTTTTTTACCATTAACATCATAACTTGTCCAAATACCTTCTAGCTTATTTTCTTTATTAAAATAACCTTCTTGTGCTATTTGCCCGTTATCATGGAAGTAAATTCCTTTGGTCTGTTCACCTTGATTTTCAAATTTAGGTTTTATATCATTCTGTGCGAATGCAACTGTTACAAAAAGTAACATGAGTATTGATGCTATATTTTTCATAAAACTATTAATTTATAACATAAATATATGAAAAAATTTACCGTAATGAAACATTTACATAACATTAAATTAACATTGAAAAGTTAACTATTTGAATATCAATATTTTAAAATTTAATACTTAACATTAAAAAGATTAATAATTCCTTAATATTCGCTTTACCTTAAGTTTAACTTCATTAGCAATCTTTGTTATGTCTCGTGTAAAACGATACACTTAGAATTCATATAATCTATTAGTTTTTGTCGACTACATTATTGTGATTTCTATATAAGACTGCTTTAAAATAAAAGCAGTCTTTTTTTATTATAAAAATCATCCAAAATTAATAATTTCGAAACATTAGGTTAACATTAGAATTGGTTATTTGCAGCGACAAAAACTAATACTGATTTAAATGAAATTTAAAATTACACTTACTGCACTTTTATTATGTGCATATTTTTCTACTAATGCACAAGAAATTAGTGATACCAAATTTGGTAAAGGATTAATTAACTTCACCGCTAAAGACAGTTCTTTTAGTGTGAAATTCGCACCTCGTTTTCAAGTACGATCTATGTCTTCTTGGGATCATGACGGTGACCAATACGGAAGCCCAGATCACAACTTTATAGTAAGACGTGCCCGTTTAAAATTTGATGGTTTTGCTTACAGCCCTAAAATAAAATATAAAATTGAATTAGGCTTATCTAATAGAGATGTTTCTGGCGCTAGTGATTTTAATAGAAATACACCTCGTATTATTCTAGATGCCGTTATAAAATGGAATTTCGCCAAGAATTTTGAGCTTTGGGCCGGGCAAACTAAATTACCAGGAAATGTGGAACGTGTTATATCATCTGCTAATCTACAATTAATAGATCGTTCTTTATTAAACAGTCGTTTTAATATTGATCGTGATTTAGGTGTTCAATTGCGCCACAAATCAAAACTAGGAAGTAATTTCGTAATGCGCGAAAAACTATCTGTATCACAAGGTGAAGGTCGTAATGTAACAGAAGGAAATGAAGGAGGACTACAATATACAGCCCGACTAGAATTTTTACCTTTCGGAACGTTTAAATCTAAAGGTGACTATGTTCAAGCAGATCTAAAACGAGAAGAATCTGCAAAACTAATGGTAGGCTTTACCTATAACTTAAACCAAGACGCCGTTAGAGAACGAGGATTTGCAGGCGATTACATGTTTAAGTCTGACGGCTCTTTATATCAAACCGATCAAACTACTCTTTTTGCAGATGCTATGTTTAAATACAATGGTTTTTCTTTAATGGCTGAATACGCTAAACGTACTGCCGAAGATGCAGTCGCTTTAGATCTTGATGGCACGCCAACTGGAGATTCAGTTTTAACAGGAGACGCTATTAATTTACAAGCTGGTTACTTATTTCCAAGTAATTACGAAATTGCTGGTCGTTTTACCTCGTTAAATTTTGATATTATTGGTGGTGGTAGCATTCCTCAAGAACAATATACTTTGGGAGCTTCTAGATATGTTGTTGGCCATAAATTGAAAGTTCAAAGTGATCTAAGTTACACATCTGTAGATGGTAATGATGACAACATTACCTTTAGATTAGGATTTGACATCCATTTCTAAAAAACACAAAAAAGTTAACATTAACATAACACTGTACTCAAGTAGTCTAAAGATATTTACAAACTTATTTTAATTAAAGATTATGGATAATATTTATTTATTTATGTTAGTTGCCATTACAATTTTAGCGATTGCTGATATTGTTGTTGGTGTTAGTAATGATGCCATTAACTTCTTAAATTCTGCAATTGGTTCCAAAGCCATTTCTATGCGAACAATTATGATCGTTGCAAGTTTAGGTATTTTTATTGGAGCAGTTTTCTCTAGTGGAATGATGGAAGTTGCTCGTAAAGGTATTTTTGTGCCTGCCATGTTTAGTTTTGACGAGATCATGTACATTTTTATGGCTGTAATGATTACAGATATTTTACTTTTAGATTTCTTCAACACTTTGGGGTTACCAACCTCAACAACAGTTTCTATTGTATTTAATTTATTAGGAGCGGCAGTTGTGATGTCATTAATTAAAATTAGTGGTTCAGAAACTCAAACTTTTGCCGATTTAGGTAGCTATATTAACACTGAAAAAGCAATTACTATTATAAGTGGTATTGTCATGTCTGTATTTATAGCTTTTTCTGTGGGTGCACTAGTGCAATGGATTTCTCGTTTAATTTTTACGTTTCAATACGAAAATAAAATCAAAAACTTTGGAGCCATATTTGGAGCTGTTTGTTTAACAGCTATTACTTATTTCATTTTCTTAAAAGGATTAAAAGGAACACCTTATTACAAAGACTTAAAAGGGCTTGTAGAAGGCAATGAGATATTTATAATATTAGGAAGTTTAATATTATGGTTAGGAGTTTCATTTGCATTTCAAGCCATAACAAAAAAAACCATATTACTTGTTGTAATTGCAGTTGGTACTTTTGGACTGGCTTTAGCCTTTTCTGGGAATGATTTAGTGAATTTTATAGGTGTACCAATGGCTGCATACCACTCTTACGAAGCCATGCAAGATGCATTTTTAACTTCTGGAACTCTACCTGCAGATTTTTCAATGGCTGTTCTAGACAAAAAAGTACCTGCCGAGCCTTTATTATTATTCATTGCTGGTTCAATAATGGTATTAACCTTATGGTTTTCTAAAAAAGCAAAAACGGTTGCTGAAACAGAATTAAGCTTATCTCGTCAAAATGATACGCATGAAAAGTTTGAACCAAATATGCTTTCAAGAGGAATCGTAAAAGGGACCTCTTGGTTATCAGATGCTATTAACTTTCTTATTCCTAAACCAACTCAAGAAAAAATAAGCAAAAGCTTTGAAAAACCTGATGTTGTATTAACTAAAGATCAAAGTATAGATGCTCCCGCTTTTGATATGATTAGAGCTTCTGTAAATCTTATGGTTGCTGGTGTATTAATAGCGATTGCTACCTCTATGAAATTACCATTATCTACAACTTATGTTACTTTTATGGTTGCTATGGGTACTTCATTTGCAGATCGTGCCTGGGGAAGAGAAAGTGCTGTATACCGTGTTGCTGGGGTATTAAATGTTATTGGTGGATGGTTTGGCACCGCAATTGGTGCATTTATTGCTGCTGGAATAGTTGTTTTCTTTATTAAATGGAATCCAAGTGTTATGACACCTATCTTGTTATTATTAACAGGAACACTATTAGTTCGTAATTATTTATCTCATAAAAAGACTTCAAATAAAACTGAAGAAGAAGATAGCTTAAAAGAAAACGATAGTAGCTCTGTTCAAGGTGTCATTCACGAAAGTGCTACAAATATTTCTAATGTTATAAAACGTGGAAATCGTATTTATACAAATGCAATTAAAGGTTTAGCTAAACAAGATTTAAAATTACTTAAAAAGAATAAAAAGCAAATCGATAAATTATCTTCGGAAGTAGATAGTCTTAGGGACAATATCTTTTATTTCATTAAAAACCTTGACGAATCCAGTTTAACTGCGAGTAATTTTTACATTAATATATTAGGTTACTTACAGGATATGACACAATCTTTAGAGTATATTTCTAAAGTAAGTCATAAACACATTAATAATAATCACAAAAAATTAAAGTTTAGCCAAATTAAAGAACTTAAAGAAGTTGATGATGTATTAGAGGTTTTATTTAATGAAACTAAAGACGCATTCGATTCACGGTCATTTGAGCAAATTGGATCTATCATTAATCGTAGGAAAGAAGTCCTTAATTTGGTAAACGATAAAATTGTAAAACAGGTAGCGCGTACAAGAACTGAAGAATCTAGTCCTAAAAACACAACGCTTTATTTTGGTTTACTATTAGAGACTAAAGATTTATTGACCGTTACAATGGGCTTATTAGAAGAATATTACAACTCTCATGATAGTTCTGTAGAACCTGCAACTATAGATAGTACAGAAGAGTAAATTAAATTATACGGTAAAAGTAAAAAACAACCTTCTTATGGGTTGTTTTTTGCTTTTTGTCTAAAATCTATACAAAAAACTAATAATCCAACATCTATTCCATCATTATATTCGTAGATGATGAAAAACTAACTATTAATCTATTACAAGTTATTATGAAAAAAATATCAATTTTATTAATCGCAGTACTCTTAATGAGTTCTTGTGTTTCAAAAAAGAAGTATTTAGCTCTAGAAAAAGAAAATGGAGAAGTATTAAATGAACTTACTAAAACTAAAGTCGCAAAAGAAGATTTAGAAGCAAAATTTGATGTTATCCAAGCACGTGTTGAAAAGTACAATACTAAAATTAGTACTTTAACTGAAGAAGTTGGAACACTTACCGAAGAAAACGATGTTAAATTTGATGCTGTAGGTAATACGGCAGTTATTTCTAATGCTACAAAACGAAGCATGAGAGAAACATTAACTAAAGTAGATCCTTACCGTTTAAGCCAAGCAAAAACACTTAAAGACTCTATGAATTTAGCAGTGTCTTATAATCTAAAAAGAACTATAGATACAAGTACTTTAAATGAAGATGATGATATTGCAATTAATATTGATGAAACTGTAGTCATGATCTCTATTTCTGACAAAATGTTATTTAATAGCGGAAGTTATAGAATAAGCTCTAAAGCGAACAATATTTTACAAAAATTAGCCGATGTTATTAATTCTGAACCGAGTATAGAAGTAATGGTTGAAGGACATACTGATGCTAGAACAATAAGTAACGAACGTGTTACAGACAATTGGGACTTAAGTGTTTTAAGAGCAACTTCTGTAGTTCGTAAACTTCAAAAAGAATATAATGTAGATCCTGCAAAATTAATTGCATCTGGTCGTAGTAGTTACCAACCATTAACAGATAACGAGTCTAGAGAAAGTAGAGCTCGAAACAGAAGAACACGTATTATAATTCTTCCAAACATAAATAAATTTTTTGCTCTAATGTCTGATCAAGGATAATGATCCCTCATTTATAAAAAGAGAGGTTTACACCTCTTATTTTATTCCTTAATTAAGACAGAATACTAGAGATTAATCCATAGTATTTATTATAAAGCATTCTTTGAAAAAAGAATGCTTTATTGTTATATACCAATTACAACTCAAAACAAGCCATATAATTTGTTTCTATATTGCTCATATTTCAACATAAAATAAAAACGTAACTAAGGCTATGCTTATATTTTAGTTCGTTTCTATTTTATTTAAAATTAAAGAACTCATGAATCTTACGATTTCTATTTCATCTGAACAAGATATAATTCAAATTAATTAGGTCTCATTTTAAATCATAATTGGTATTATTATATTTGGCATTAAACAATTTACTAATTATGAGATCTTACTTTTATCTTTTATTCTTTCTACTATTAATGACTTTTAGTTATAGTCAGAATTTAACAGGAAATCAATTATTAGATCAAACGATTTCTTATCATGACCCAAATAATAAATTGGGCAACATTTAATAATGAGTTAAATGTTACCATGCAGATTCCTAATAAATCAAATAGAGAAAGTGAAATTCATATTAATCTTCCAGATAATCATTTTTATATAAAAGCAACTCAAGATACACTAGTAAAAGAATACTCTCTTGACAAGAAGAAATGCACTATCAAATTAAATGGTAAAAGTGATCTAAATGAAAACACCCTTAAAACGAATAATTTAAGTTGCGATAGAGCTACTCTATTCAAGAATTACTACACTTATCTTTATGGCTTACCAATGAAACTTAGAGACCCTGGTACAAATATTGACCAAAAAGTAGAACGTAAAACATTTAAAGGCAAAGACTATTTGGTCCTTAAAGTAAATTATGATAAAGCCGTTGGGACAGACATTTGGTATTTTTATTTTAACCCTAAAACCTATGCTATGGAAATATACCAATTCTTTAAAACGGATGATTTAGGCAACCAGAAAAATGATACCGGTGAATATATTTTATTAACAAATCAAGAAGTTATCGATACTATTAAAATACCAAAAACTAGAGCCTGGTATTACAATAAAGACAACAAGTACTTAGGAACGGATATTTTAAAAAAACAAGACTAATCTATTATTGACTGACCAATCATCTCAAGTTCACTTTGAGTATTTCTTTTCGCTTCAAATTTTTCAATATCTACGACATAGGTGTCAGACATGGAATCGTGCCAACCCCGAGCATCATCACTCAAAAAAGAAAAAACTTCAAATGGTATTAATCTACATAGACTTCTAATAATAACATCTGCAGGTTTTGGTTTAGAACCATCTTCCATTACTACCTTAGTTTTTGTAATGTATTTCCCTAAAGTTTTTTGTGAAAGAACTTCAAAGACTATAAAATAGATAAGAAAAACTCCAAAACTAAAAACATAACCAGCTATTACACTATTAGTTATCATTTCAAGAGGGGCGTTTATTCCTATTACCGTTAGTAATCCTAAAAGGATTCCTAAAATGAAAGACAAAACATAATAAATTATAATATCTATAATAAAATTCACAAAACGATTGCTTTTACTAGCATATAAATCTGCAGTCACTCTAAAATTCAGGTTATTCATAAGTATTTGATTTGGCGGGAGGTAAATATAAACTTTTTTTTAAAATAAAAAAAGCATCCATTTCTGGATGCTTTCCTCAACAATCTTTTAGGTTTATTAAAAAACTAAAAGCGTAATAAGCACATATAATACTATTTTTAAATAAATAGTATAAAATTCTTTTTTAAGAACCACACATTAAACAATCATCACCTTCTGCTTCTTTAGCTTGGGCGATTAATGCTTTCATTTCTTCAGGGCTCATTGGCTCTATTTCAGCTTCAGCTGTTTTCTTAGCAAACTTCTCAGCAGTTTTCACCGCTTTTTGCTGCTTTTTCTCAACGATTACTGTTTCCGCTTTAATGGTCACTTCTTCAGCTGTTGCTAATACTTCTGCTATTGGAGCCTCTTTCTTTTTAGTATCTAAAGTAAACTTAATAGCATCAACAGCACTCTTCGTTCTTAAGTAATACATGCCTGTTTTTAAACCACTTTTCCAAGCATAGAAATGCATAGATGTTAATTTCGCCATAGTTGCACCTTCTAAGAATAAGTTAAGCGACTGTGATTGATCAATAAAGTAACCTCTTTGACGAGACATGTCTATAATATCTTTCATGCTTAATTCCCAAACTGTTTTATATAGTTCTTTAATTTCTTGAGGAATTATATCTATATTTTGAACCGAACCATTGGCTCTCATTATATCTTGCTTTAAGCTTTCATTCCAAAGTCCTAATTCTACTAAATCTTCTAATAAATGTTTGTTTACGACAATGAATTCTCCAGATAATACACGACGCGTGTATATATTAGATGTATAAGGCTCAAAACATTCGTTATTTCCTAAAATTTGAGAAGTAGATGCCGTAGGCATTGGTGCTACTAAAAGCGAATTACGAACGCCATTTTTTAAGACTTGCTTGCGTAATTTTGCCCAATCCCAAAGACCACTTAATTCTTCATCTTTAACACCCCAAAGGTTAAATTGAAATTCGCCTTTACTTATTGGAGATCCTTCATAAGTTTGATAAGGGCCGTCTGCTTTTGCCTCTTCCATTGAAGCTGTTACTGCTGCAAAATATAAGGTTTCGAAAATATCATGATTCAGTTTTTTGGCATCATCACTAGTAAACGGCATACGCAGTTTAATAAATGTATCGGCTAAACCTTGTACTCCTAATCCTATTGGTCTATGACGCATATTAGAATTTTCTGCCTCTATCACTGGATAATAATTACGATCTATTACTCTATTTAAATTTTTAGTAACACGTTTTGTGATTCTAAATAATTCTTTATGATCAAACTCCCCATTCTTAACAAACATTGGTAAAGCAATAGAAGCTAAATTACATACGGCAACTTCATCAGGAGAGGTATATTCTATAATTTCTGTACATAAATTTGACGAACGAATAGTTCCTAAATTCTTCTGATTAGATTTGCGATTTGCTGCATCTTTATACAACATATATGGTGTTCCTGTTTCTATTTGAGATTCTAATATTTTCTCCCACAGCTCACGCGCTTTAATTGTTTTTCGTCCTTTTCCTGCTGCTTCATACTTTAAATAAAGTGCAACAAACTCATCACTATGTACATCGGCTAATCCAGGGCATTCATTAGGACACATTAAAGTCCATTCTGCATTTTCCTGAACACGTTCCATAAATAAATCTGGCATCCACATGGCATAGAATAAATCTCTTGCTCTCATTTCTTCCTTTCCATGATTTTTCTTTAAATCTAAAAAGTCGAAAATATCGGCATGCCATGGTTCTATATACATTGCAAAACTTCCTTTACGCTTTCCTCCTCCTTGATCTACATATCTTGCTGTATCATTAAAAACTTGTAACATGGGTACAATACCGTTACTTGTCCCATTAGTTCCAGAAATATAACTTCCTGTGGCACGAACATTATGTATTGCTAAACCTATTCCTCCCGCAGATTGTGAAATTTTAGCGGTTTGTTTAAGTGTATCGTATATTCCATCTATACTATCGTCTTTCATTGTTAACAAGAAACAAGAAGACATTTGTGGTTTTGGAGTCCCAGCATTAAATAATGTTGGTGTAGCGTGTGTAAAATATTTTTTAGACATTAATTCGTAAGTCTCAATAGCGGCATCTAAATCATTTAAATGAATACCTATTGAAACACGCATTAACATATGTTGTGGGCGTTCTGCAATTTTCCCATTTAATTTTAAAAGGTAAGAACGCTCAAGAGTTTTAAACCCAAAATAATCGTAACCAAAATCGCGATTATAAATAATTGTAGAATCTAACATCTCTTTATTATCCATAATTACTTTATGGACCTCATCAGATAATAAAGGGGCGTATTTATCTGTTCTTGGATTCACATATTTATGCAAATCCTCCATTACCTCACTAAACGTTTTCTTTGTGTTTTTATGCAAATTAGAGACTGAAATACGTGCTGCCAAACGTGCATAATCTGGGTGAGCAGTAGTCATTGTTGCTGCGATTTCTGCGGCTAAATTATCTAACTCGCTTGTTGTTACACCATCATATAATCCTTCGATTACTCTTACTGCAACTTTTACTGGGTCTACAAGTTCATTTAATCCGTAACATAATTTACGTACTCTTGCTGTGATCTTGTCGAACATCATAGGCTCTTTGCGCCCGTCTCTTTTTAATACAAACATACTTTACACTTCTTTTTAGTTATTCTTTCTGTTACGCTAATTTCAGAAAAAATAGAGGTTAGTTAATTTTGGTTTATTTAAATTGAAAAGTCAATCAAATACAACCAGGTTCTTTGGTTAATCAATTATTTTTTAAGCAATAACCGTTCCTGTCTCGATATTTAAATCAAGTCATTAAAGCAGCATTACTATACACTATACTTTACGTTGTTTTTTGTTTCCTTACGAGGGATAAGGTGTTAACTAAAATAAACTAGTTAAAAATCAGCATCAAAACTAAATTTATCTTCTTCATTTTCTTTGTTAAGAACACCAGCTTTTTGATATTCAGAAACTCGCTTTTCGAAGAAATTTGTTTTTCCTTGTAATGAAATCATATCCATGAAATCGAAAGGATTTGCTGTATTATATTCTTTTTCGCAGCCTAATTCGCCTAACAATCTATCGGTCACAAATTCTAAATATTGAGACATTAAATTTGCATTCATACCAATTAAACTTGCAGGAAGAGATTCTGTAATAAATTCTCTTTCTATAGTTAAGGCGTCTATAAGAATTTCTCTAATACGTTCTTTAGGCACTTTATTTACTAAATGTTTCTCATGTAAGTGTACAGCAAAATCACAATGCACACCTTCATCCCTAGAAATCAATTCGTTAGAAAAAGTTAACCCTGGCATTAAGCCACGTTTCTTCAACCAAAAAATAGAACAAAATGCTCCTGAGAAGAAAATACCTTCTACAGCTGCAAACGCAATTAAACGTTCTCCAAAATTTGGTGAATCGATCCATTTTAAAGCCCAGTCTGCTTTTTTCTTAATCGCTGGAAAATTATCTAGCGCATTAAACAACTGATCTTTTTCTTTTTCGTCTTTTACATAAGTATCTATTAATAGTGAGTAGGTTTCACTATGAATATTTTCCATCATAATTTGGAACCCATAAAAGAATTTAGCTTCGCTATATTGCACTTCATTTATAAAGTTTTCTGCTAAGTTTTCATTTACAATACCATCACTTGCTGCAAAAAATGCTAAGATGTGCTTAATGAAATAACGCTCGTCATCATTTAATTTATCTTTCCAATCTACAAGATCTTGGTGAAGGTCTATTTCCTCTGCAGTCCAGAAACTGGCTTCAGATTTTTTATACCATTCCCATAAATCATGGTGTTGGATTGGAAAAATTACAAATCTATCTTTGTTTTCTTGTAAAATGGGCTCAATTGCTTGCGACATGCTATTCTTTGGGTTTTTGTATAAATTAAATGAAAATTAGTTTACATTTCGGTTTAACAAAGATTCGAAAATGTGTTCGATAATGAAAGCCATTTTTATAAACAATGCGATGAAGTTTTTAACAACGAGTAGTCCAATTCCTACGCATAGATATAATTTGATGTTTTTTAACTATTTGATAATCAAATCGTTATTTTTTAAAAACCGTGGAAACAAGTGGGAAACAAAGGGAAACCCTAATTAATTCTATCTGTAGGAATTTTACTTCCAATAATTTTACTTTGTAAATAAATTTAATTAAGCCTCTTTCGTTACTAACAAAAAAAGTGAACGATTTAGCACCGTTCACTTTCCTTCTAACCAACTAACTATTCTTCTATAAGATGAAAACATCTTTAAGAAATAAGTTTGATAAACTAAATTTTAATTATTGCGATTTAATTCAAAATCATTAATAATATTTTCTCTAAGCAAGTTTAGTAAATCAAACTAATTTTACAAATTTAAACATTAATAATCAATTAATTACATCTTTTTTGTATAACTGTCCATTTTTTTTGTGCTAGTGGTTAAACATCTTTTATGGATAGTAAATAAGCAATAAAAAGAACAGACCACACACAATTTACTACCAATTACACATCGTTAATAATTTGAATCCTTATTTTCGTTTATCTTTATGCGTAAAAAATTGATATGCTTAAAGCTGTAATTGTTGATGATGAACCAAAAGCCATACAAGGCTTGTCTTGGGAGCTTTCAAACTTTAAGAAAGATATTGAAGTTGTGAAAACATTTTCCACCCCGGAAGACGCATTAACTTATTTAGACAAAACACCACCAGACTGTTTGTTTTTAGATATTCAAATGCCTACAATGGATGGGTTTCAATTTCTTGAACATTTAAACCACGAATCCATTGCCGTGGTTATTACTACAGCTTATGACGAATATGCTATTAAGGCTCTTAAGAACGAAGCATTAGATTATTTATTAAAACCAGTAGATTCTGACGATTTAAAAGACACTATTTTAAAACTAAAAAAGTTTAAGATACGCTCCTTGAACTCAGATAAAATAGAAGACATACTTATTAATTTTAATGCAAATAACAATAAGAAAAAAATCACCATTAATACAGATGGGAAATTACTTTTTTTAGCTATAGAAGATATTATTTTTGTAGAATCTGATGGAAATTATAGCACTTTGTTTTTAAAAGACAATCAAAAAATTTTAGTAACAAAGAAACTCAAAGAAATGAATGAAATATTACCTACTCATGATTTTTTTAGAATCCACAATTCTTTTATAATCAATCTAGGAAAAATTAAAGAATTTTTAAAAACTGAAGGATATGTTGTTATGGATTCTAATCATAAAATACCTGTTGCTCGACAGCGAAAATCTGATTTTTTAGAAAAACTATAATAGCACACTAATGTTTTCAACTGTTCTCTCTCATATTAAAAAGTCATTCTTAGTGTTTCTGTTTCTAGCATTTACACTATTACAAACTAGTAATGCACAAAAAAAACAGGACGCATTTACTGCATTTACAGACAGCTTAATATTGGTTAATCATAAAACTTATAAAGCTATAGAATATGCAATTTATAAGAACAAATATGACACACTAAAAATGCGTACACTAGAGCATAAAAGCAAACTTGCTAAGTATGTTCACGGTGAAATTTTTGCAAAAGTTATGATTGGAATACAGTATCGTAATAAATCTCTTTTTAAAAAATCATCGAAAATATTAAATGAAGCATTAGTAATATCTAAAGAAAATAAACTTCTTGAGTTTGAGATTATCACACTTAACATGCTAGGCGTTAACTACAGAAGGCAAAATATTATAAAAGAATCTATAGACTACCACCAAAAAGCATTGAGTCTGGCTGAAAAAGAGCCAAAACAAACAAAAAATCTACAAAAAAGCATTGCCGTCTCCTATAATAGTATGGGAAACATATACCTCATGTTAAAACAATATGATTTAGCATTAGAACAATTCTCAAAATCTATTACGATACAATCTCAATTAAAAAACAAACTGGGTTTAGCAATAAATAATCATAATATCGGAATTATACATGAAGCAAATAATGACTTAAATTTAGCATTAAAAAGCTATAAAAAATCATTAGAATATAATAATGAATTAGACTCCAAGGTTGGTAAAATATTATGCAATAATAGTATAGGTTCTATTTACTTAAAACAGAATAAACCCAAACAAGCTTTAAATATTATTGAACCCACTATAGCGTTAGCAGAAGAAAAACAGGATCAATTTTATATTGCAAATGCTTATGTTACTTATGGCACAGCTCAAAACCAATTAAACTTATATAAAGCAGCAAAGAAGAACTTAAATAAAGGCTTAGAAGTTGCAAAAGCTTATAATTTAAAATCTTCTATTGCAAATGCAAATTTTGAACTTTCAAAATTAAATGAAAAACTAGGCAATCACGAACTGTCTTTAAATCAATACAAAGAAGCTGTGAGTTTTGATCAGGTTGTAAATAATAAGACCAATTCAGAATATGCCAACTTGATTCGCTTTCAGTATGAAAACGAAAAGAAAAACAATCAAATAGAATCTTTAAATAAAGAGAATGAAATCGTTAATTTAAAATTACAAGAAACTAGAAAAACATGGTTATTCTATTTATTAGCACTTTTTCTATTTGCTGCTGGTTTATTTTCCTATTATAGACACCGCCAGCTTAAAAACGAAAAAAAGATAATTACACTAGAGCAAGACATGTTAAGAAACCAGATGAATCCTCATTTCATTTTTAACTCACTAAACTCTATTAAACTCTACATTATTAATAACGAAAAAGAAAATGCTGTTTATTACCTTAACAAATTCTCAAAATTAATTCGTAAAATATTAATAGCATCTTCAGAGAAAGAAATTACATTAAAAGAAGAATTAGAAACAATGGACTTGTACATGAACATTGAGAATATAAGGTTCTCTAATGAGATTAATTACAAGTGCATTGTAGATGAAACTATAAACACAGAAGCGATAAAACTACCTTCTTTAGTTTTACAACCATTCTTAGAAAACGCCTTATGGCATGGTTTATCTCCAAAGCCTAATGATAAGAAAATACGCCTTGAAATTTTTAAAAACAAAGAATATCACATCACCATTACAATAACAGACAATGGCATAGGCCGCGAAGCTTCAAAAAAAATTAAAGCAAATAAAAAATTGAAGCAAAAATCTGTAGGAATTGACATTACAAAACAACGCTTAGAGAACTTCTCCAAGAGCCATTTACATAATTACCAATTAGAAATCGTAGATTTATATAACGAAGGCAGTTCTTCTGGAACAAAAGTTATTATAGATATTCCGTACAAAGCCTTACACAAGCTTAAAACAGCTTAAGAATATGATTAACATGTTATTCTTAAATGCCACGTATAATGATAGTTGGCTAAAACAAATAGCTAAAAACGCTACTAACAATGGTTTCCTAACCTTTATTTTAGGAGCTGTGTTCGTGTTATCTATATATCATTTTATTCTTTACTTCCAGAACAAAGACAAATCATATTTATACTATAGCATATATACATTTCTTATTCTTATTGCCTCTGTATCGAGCGTTAAAAATGGTTTCTTAAATGAAATCGTACAATATACTGGTGTGAATATAAAATATGCCGATTTCTTTAGATGGTCTTATAATTGTATTTATTTCTTATTTGCAGTAGAGTTCTTAAACATTAAAGCTATAAATGAAAAATGGAGTAAGCTTATTATTTATCCCGTTCTTGCCATTTTTGGACTAGGAGTTATCGCCCAAATAAGCTTAGTGCTTTTTAAAAATGATGCTTTCCATAATTTTTACTCTAAGTATTATCTCGTTGCTATTACTCTACATACCCTATTCTCTTTCTATTTTGTTTTTAAGCTGAAAAACTTCTTGAAATATTACATTATTGTTGGTGCACTATTATTGTTTTTATCCTCAATTATAGGAGAACACAGTATTCGAACATTACCATTTATAGATATAACTATCGCTGAAGGTGATTTTTTCTTTTATATAGGAGTTCTATTAGAAAATATATGCTTTTCTCTAGGTTTAGGATTAAAACAAAAAATAATTTTAGAAGAAAGAAATAAAGCTACTCAAACGCTTATTAACCAGCTGAAAGAAAATGAAACTTTAAAAGAGACTGTTAATTTACAGCTGAAAGAAAAAATTAAAGTATTAAATACGCAAATTGAATTTAAACAAGAAATAGCAGACTTAAAACTGAAGGCTTTAAGAAGTCAAATGAATCCGCATTTTATTTTCAATTCATTAAATTCAATAAAACTATATATTATAAATAACGATAAAGAAAATGCTGTATATTATCTTAATAAATTCGCGAAATTAATTCGCAAAATCTTAACAGCCTCTATAGAAAAAGAAATCACATTAGAGGAAGAAATTGAAACATCTATGCTTTATTTAAATATAGAGAACATCCGTTTTAATAACGCCATAGAATATACAACGTCAATAGATCCAAAAATAAATATTAAAAGCATTAAAATCCCTTCTTTAATTTTACAGCCTTTTTTAGAAAATGCATTATGGCATGGACTGTCTGCAAAAGAAGGAAAAAAGAGTATAGATATAATAGTTGAGTCTGAAGATGATGATTTTGCACGTATAAGTATCGTAGACAATGGAATAGGACGTAAAGCATCAGAAAAGATAAACTCTAAAAAATTTACGCGACAAAAATCAGTGGGGATTGATATTACTAAAGAACGCTTAATAAATTTCTCCAAAAAATTCAATAATTCTTTTAGTCTAAAAATTGAAGACTTAAAAGATGTAGATGGCAAAAGTAATGGCACTCGTGTTGTTATTCTTATTCCTGTAAAAAAAGAAGCTTTATTTCTTTAATTTTTCTGCCTCTTTCTCTAATGCACTATACCAATCTTCACCAAATCTCCTAACCAAAGCCTCTTTCACAAATTTATATACAGGCACTTGTAATTCTTTTCCTAAAGCACAGGCATCATCACAAATTGGCCAGTGGTGATAATTAACGGCAGAAAATTCACTATAATCTTTAACTCTAACGGGATATAAATGGCAAGAGATTGGTTTTTTAAAACCGATATCCCCTTCATTATAGGCTTTTTCGATACCACACATTGCTGTCTTTTTTTCATCAAAAACAACATAAGCACAATCTGCCCCATTAATTAAAGGCGTCTCTAAATCTCCTGATTTTATAGTAATATTAGTACCTTGTGCTTCAATAGCAGCAACACCTTCTGGTCTTAAATACCGTTTTATCTTTGGGTAAATAGTTTTAAGAATTCTGGCCTCTTCTTTATCAAGCGGGGCTCCTGCATCACCATCAATACAACATTGTCCTTTGCATGCCGATAAATTACAAACAAAATCCTTCTCTATAATATCTTCTGAAACTATGGTTTTTCCTAACTGAAACATGCAACAAATATAATCTTAATTCAATAAAACAGAATGGCTTTAACCCCGAATAAAAATGGGTTATTTTACAAGAGATTAAATATAAGGCACATTTTATAATAAACAAATTAGGTATAATTAACACTCCTTTGTCTCTATTCAATTTTAATGAAAATTTAATATCAAAAAAGTATTACTTAAATATGTAAAAAGGCTATTCTATAATTTATAGAATAGCCTTTATAAGAACCTGAATCACCTTCAGCCATAAAAAGCAGGCCTTTTAGGGTAGTCTCGTTTTTTGCTCTAAAACAGGAAGAAGAAAAAAGGAGTTTTGTAACGGTGGTTTCAAAGTTTAAACATTCATGTACTAATATTTTATGACTAAAATGGTCCGCTACTAGGTAAAGGATTACCCGATTTTTTGCACAAGCTAGAACCTCCTTTACCATATAGTCGTCTCAAGGCTTTTTTATCTCCATTATTAAGTGTTATTCTATTTTCGCCTCTATTACGCTCTTCTGCTGGTTTAAATTGAGTTTCACCTCCAAAGAAATTACTCATTATAGAAGTTACACTATTAATTTGATCATCAGGAGTTCCATTTAATGGCCTTGAACCAGCAGCACCAGGTTCATTAGTATGGGAAAGCCCAATAGTGTGCCCCAATTCGTGTGTTAACGTATATCTCCAATGTCTGCCAGTACGAGGAGCATATCGATTCATAGCAACTCCGTTTTCAGAACCTCCCAAACGATTAACTGATGTTTCTCCATTTATAATAATAGTAGAGCCTCCATTTCTAATATTTCCTTGAAAAGTTGGTCCTTGGGCAACAGCATTAGTCCTTGGGTTTAATCGTCCATTATTATCCATTTTTATAACAATATCAGACTTTTTACCAGGGCTAACTACACGAAATTTCAACAAACTATGTCCATTCCATTCTTTTACAGCTGCCTTTAAATTATTCTTAATTGAAAGTGCTGCTATATAGCGAGTTAAAGGCTTCCAATTTCGTGTTTGATTGGCCACATCTTGAGGAGAACCCGCTCTGGCTTTAGTGAGTTTATTAAGTCTATTAAAAGCAGCTTTATTTTCATTAATAGTTTTCTGTACATTAGGATGTAGCGACACCGTAAGGCTTTTCACTTTTTGGCATTTAAGCACATTAAATGTTTTACCAAACGTTGTTACCGATTGTCTAGAACTAGAACCCTGCCCTAAATCCTCAATATCTTGTTGAGTTAATAGTAAATCACCATTAACAGTAAAATTTAATTCGCCATCTAGATCTATAGCTTGTGTTTTACTAGTATCATAACCAAAATTAGATAGTTTTTCCAATACATCAGAAGGCACTTCTATTGGCGGGATATAATTTTCTTTTGGAGTTTCTAATACTAAATTTTCATCTATGGGATCATTATTACATGCTAAAAAACTAGTTACGACTAGTCCATATGTAAATAAATGTTTGATATTTAATTTTTTCATTGTTATTATGATATGTTAAAAATTATTTTATTAAGTATTTTGAATTGCAATTCAATACAAATGTAATTTCAAAAAATGGATAAAAAATACTCATAATGAGATAATAATGAGTTCTATGTTAGATAATTATTAGATAATTATAAAAAACTAATCAATGATTTTTTTAATAATAAAGAGCAGAAAAAATATTAAAATAAGGAATTGAAGAGATTTAAATAGAAATTAAGGAAAGGTTTATTACCAATGAATTGTATTATCCAATATTAAGCTGAAAACAAATTTATAGAAAGCATCTTACGAGATTTAAATCGGGTTTTAAGAATGGCTTTTGTCCTAACTAGTAAAATAATGCAAATAGCGAAAATCATAGAAAGAGTTCTATTAATCTGGTAAAAAAGACTAACTTTAAATTAGCTAAAACATAACCCTTGTGTAAACTTAAAATTTATGAGCCTTAATTTTAAAGAAATTCTTACCGTTTTCATGGTCCTTTTTGCTGTAATAGATATTATTGGCAATATTCCAATTATTATTGATTTAAGAAAAAAAGCAGGTCATATACAAAGTGAAAAAGCTGCAATTATTGCTGGAGCAATACTTATTGCCTTTTTATTTTTAGGTCAAAGTATTTTAAAACTTATTGGCATAGATGTAAGTTCTTTTGCCGTTGCTGGTTCATTCATCTTGTTTTTTATTGCTCTTGAAATGATTTTAGGCATTACATTATACAAAGAAGAAGAAACAAACCCTTTAACCGCTTCGGTATTCCCATTAGCTTTTCCTTTAATTGCTGGACCAGGTAGTTTAACAACATTACTTTCTTTAAGATCTGAATATGAATTAAAAAGCATTATCATCGCTATTTTATTAAATGTTCTTTTTATTTATTTAGTTTTAAAAACATCTAGACATATTGAAAGATTTTTAGGACAAAATGGAATAAGCATTATTAGAAAAGTATTTGGCGTAATATTACTTGCTATTGCAGTAAAACTGTTTACAGCTAATATTAAGATCCTTTTTGCTTAACTTTGCCGCATGAAAATTTTCACAACTATATTATCTATAATTGCATTGGGTCTAATTATTTTTAATTTCACAAAAATTAATACGGACAACTTATTTGAAGGAGAAAGCATCATTGCTTTAATAACCATTTTTTGTGCACTTTGCGCTATTGTATTATTACAAATTTTACGAATCTCTAAACGTATTGAAGAAAAATCAAGATAAATACGAATGTTAGACACATTAATAATTGGTGGTGGTGCAGCTGGTTTATCTTGTGCTTTGGTTCTTGGTTCTGCTTTAAAAAAGGGTTTTGCTAAAGAAAAAAAAGTAGGTATTATAACCCACCAAAAAACATCGCATTTACAAAACGCTTTATTTAATAATGTTCTAGGATTAAAACCAGGTACTAAAGGTGCTTCTATTTTAATTGAAGGAAAAACACAATTAAAAACACTTTATCCTGAAATCATTCAAATTGAAAAAGAAAAGGTTCAAGAAATTTTAAAAACTACTGAAGTCTTTAGCGTAACCACAAACAAAAACAACTACAAAACAAAGCGAGTCGTTGTTGCAGTAGGCTACACTAATTTATTAACTATTAAAGGTCTTGAAAAGTATATTAGCCCACACCCAAAAGCGGCCGTTGAAAAAGGTCGCATTTGGTTAAAAAATAAAGATCATGTTATTGCTCCTAATTTATATGTCGCGGGAACTTTGGCAGGCTGGAGAAGTCAATTTGCTATAGCTTCTGGAAGCGGGGCCCACGTAGCAACTGATATTTTAACGCTTTGGAATAACGGGAAACACACCAAAATTCATGATAAAATTTAATTTAAAAAAGAGTTAATTTAGACTCAACTTAACAACTTCATCAATCATTACATCTTTCTTATTAACAACTTCATGAAAAGCACCAAAACCATATAACTGTTCTGCCAATTCTGCTTTAAGATATTGTTTCACTTCTTCATGATAAGCGACAAAAGTAATATCTAAGTTTCGTTTCTTATTAATATAATCTTGAAAAGCAAACACTAAGTCATCAGAAATTTTGAAATCAGAAATAAAATCATCTCTTAAAATAGTGTCGTAAACTTTTCTATCTTTTTCTAATTCCTCAAACACAAAATTTCGTACTAAACCTCTACGCAATAAAAACGAAATTGTTTTATTTTGCATGCTTCTATCTAAAGCAACAAATACATCCGGAATTATACCGCCGCCGCCATATACAATTTTTCCTTTGGGTGTTGTAAACTTTAAGGAGTCTGCTACTTTTATTTTCTCTGCATCTACTAATTCTCCGCTACTTATTCTATTAGCATAATCGTCATAATAATCTTTACTTCCTTTTTTGTAAGCACGCTGTATGGATCGTCCTGTTGGTGTATAATAACGTGACACTGTTAATCGAACTGCACTACCATCTCCAAGCTCCATTTCTCGTTGTACCAAACCCTTTCCATAACTTCTTCTCCCTATTATGGTTCCTTTGTCATTATCCTGTAAAGCACCAGCTACAATCTCACTTGCCGATGCAGAATTCTCATCAATTAAAACATACACGTGTCCCTTTTCAAAATCACCTTTTCGCGTAGCAAAGCTTTTCTCAATAGTTCCTCTCTTATTTTTTGTATAAAGAATCAATTTGTCATCTTCTAAAAACTCATCTACAATTTGTTCTGCTATATTTAGAAATCCTCCGGGGTTGTCTCTTAAATCCAGAGCCAGTTCATTAGCACCTAAACCTTTAAGCTTTTTCAACTCTTTTTTAAATTCTTTATAAGTAGATTCTGCAAAACGGTTTATTTTAATATATCCTAAGCGCTCTGTTAGCATATAGGCGGCATCTACACTTTTAATAGGAACCAGATCTCTTGTTACAGTAAACTCTAATAATTCTGGCTCTCCTTTTCGATATACTTTTAAGACGACATCTGTATCTATTGGCCCTTTAAGTTTATTAATGAGTTGTTCATCAGAAAATCGATAACCATTTAATGAATCTCCATTAGCCATAACAATTCGATCTCCTCCTTTAATCCCTGCTTTTTCGCTTGGACCATTTTCAATAGTTTTAATAACGGTTATAAAACCATTATGATCTAGAAAACTAATACCAATACCCACAAAATCTCCTTTCATGTTTTCAGCAACACGTTTCATGTCTGATTTTGGAATATAAACTGAATGAGGATCAAGATTATCTAAAATACCATTTACAGTAACATCAACAATACTATCGGTATTTACTTCTTCTAAATATTCATAATCGATAAAATCAATAAGTCGATTTAATTTATCCTTTTTATTATTTGAAGAAAACAATCGGTTAGAGTCATCGGCAAAATTTAATTTCCCTCCAATAAAAATACCTACAGCTATGGCTAGACCAATGAAAAACGGTATGTATTTTTTATCTTTAATCATTTACTCTTCTATTGTTTCAATTTTTTGTAATTCTATTCCTGCTTTTTCAAGAAATTGTAGGCCAGAATCATCTTTATAACCTTTTTTGTAAACCACTCTTATAATACCAGATTGATGTATTAATTTACTACACTCTTTACAAGGTGATAAAGTAATATATAACGTTGCTCCTTTGCAAGATTGTGTTGAAGCTGCTACTTTTAGTATCGCATTTGCTTCGGCATGTAACACATACCATTTGGTATCACTTTCTTCATCTTCACAAGCATTTTCAAACCCTGTAGGCGTCCCGTTGTAACCATCGGAAATAATCATACGATCCTTAACAATTAAAGCGCCAACTTGTTTACGCTTACAAAAAGAAAGCTTTCCCCATTCTACTGCTATTCTCAAATAGGCTTTGTCGTATTTAAGCTGTTTTTTTTTAGGCATAAAAATTTATTTCTATCTTTTTATTTCTTTTCTTTCAAATTATTAACTGTAAATAATTCACACAGACGAAGATAGTTGCTTCGCATTTTAATTACAATCTAAATGAACAAGATTTAAGAAAAATTTATAGCTATTAGGAAAATAGCTTACTATTCAACAACATTGGTATAACTAATCCAACGACTATTGCAGAAATCACCATAATCCAATCGCGTTTTGAAAACCTAAAAATAGTTTGAATTAAATAGCCCAAAAATAAGACTATAAAAACAATTATAATTTGTGCAATTTCTATTCCTAAAGCAAATTCTAAAAGTGTTACTAATTTACTATCACTTTTACCTACTAATAATCTAAATTCTCTTGCAAAACCAAAACCATGGATCAATCCAAAGAATAAGGTTGAAAAAAACAAAATACCTAACTTCTCTTTTTGAGCACCTTTACCTGCTGTAAAAATATTGAATAACGCTATGATTAGAATCGTTATAGGAATTAGAAACTCGATTACATTTGCCGATATTTTCACTACGCCATATGCTGCCAAAATTAAAGAAAGCGTATGCCCAATGGTAAATAGTGTTACTAAAAGCAATATACGTTTCCAGTCTTTAAACAAATAAGGGAGCGTTAAAACGATTAGAAACAAAACATGGTCGTAAGCATTTATATCTAGTACATGATTTGTACCGTACTTAATATTAAACCAAAAATTATCTAGCATAAAAAGAATGTATATGGATATAATCAAATATACAAAAGAAAAAATCACAATAAATAATTTTAGGATCGAAGTCTAAAACAGATTAGAGTCTATACTATAAAACATTTTTCATTACACCTTTTTTACTTCTCCCAAAATTCTTAGCATATATCTTATAAATTGCGTAATTTTAAACTATGAGAATTTTCTTATGTATCATTATTTTTGGTTTAATTTGGTGTTGTTCATCACCAAAAGAAGCACTTAATATTAAGCCGCAAGAAGAAGCCTTATTTCAAAAAAAGGAGAAGGATACGATTCATATTGGAGACAAAGATTCTGAATATGAAATTACCATTATTGATCCAGGTTTTAATTTTTGGCTAAAAAGTATTGCACGTCAAAAAGGCTATTATTCTCAGAATTTTTTGGAAAACAGAAATAGAATAATGGTAATAGAATGGAATCAAAGAGTAATACAACCTTCTCGTTTTAATCCAAACTTATATGAAATGCAGATTGATTATAATTCCAATATAGATTATGGTTATGATGTAAATTATAAACTCTACAATTATTTTATTTATTTTCAACGTAAATACAAACAACGTTTAGGACCATTTCTTCCTCGTCTTTAATTTTTTTCATTCTAAACTCGTCATTTCATCCATTTTTCTTGCTACTTTATCGATGCTTAACTATCTTTATGGTAGTAAATATCTCCCTTATACTTTTTCATCTAAACATTTTGAACATGAAAAGAAATTACTTTCTAGTTTTATTTACATTTTTTTTATTTAGCAATTCAATATATTCTCAGCTAAGCGACTTACACTATTTACCACCTTTAAAGCAAGGCGGAAATAACCAAGCCATTTCACAACAAGCATATTATTTATCTACACCAGAAGCTACTGCTTTTAATGTTGATGTTTATCAAGGTATTAACCTCGTACCTATAGCCACTATTAGCATTTCCAGCGCTACATCTGGAAAATATGACGTCGCAAATGGTGATAATAATATCTCTTTAGTATCAAACGCTAATACGGGAATTAAACTCATGAATAGTGGTTTGCGTTTTGAATCTCAAGGCGGTGAAAAATTCTATGTTAATTATAGAGGGAGATCTGGAGCACAGGGCACTTCATTAACTTCTAAAGGAAGAGCTGCAGCTGGAACAAGCTTTAAATGGGGAGGAATCCCAAATAGAGGAACTCAAAACAGCTTGACTACAAGTCTTGGTATTATGGCTACAGAGCCTGGAACTATTGTTACTATTTTTGGTTATGATCCAGGGTGTGAGTTTAGATTAGGAACAAATGCAGGAGGCATAACCTCAGACACCTATACTTTACCAACACTTAATGCTGGAGAAACGTTTGTTTTAGAAGCTGTGAAAGCACAAACCGCTGCAAATGTAGATGGTTGGCTTGGAGCTACAATACAATCAAACAAAAAAATTGTAATTAGTAATGGTGGCCTTAATGTTGGTGTAAGAACTGGAGCAGCTGGCCGGGATGCAGGTATAGATCAACCTGTACCAGAAAATGTATTAGGTAGAGAATATGTATTTATAAGAGGTAACGGTGCGGCAAATAATGAAACCGAGTTCCCAATTATTATTGCCACTGCAAATAATACCGAAATATTTGTAAATGGATCAGCAACACCAATAGCGACTCTTAATAATGGCGATTATTTTGAAATTCCTGGCTCAAATTATTCTGCAAACACACCGGGCGCAAGTATGCATGTAACAACTTCCAAAGACGCCTATGCCTATCAATGTCTAACAGGTGCTTCACAATACTACACTCTTGGTCTTAATTTTATAGCACCAGTAAATTGTTTATTGCCTCCTGTTTTAGACAATATTGCAAATATTAGAGATGTAGATGGCAAAAATTTTAATGGAGGAATTACTATAATTGCTGCTACAAGTACTCCAGATGGCAATATTTCTGTAACTGATGCCAATGGCACAAACACCTATACTTCATCACCTGTAATTGGTACGACAGATTGGAAATCCTTTTTTATTACAGGACTTACTGGAGATGTTTCTGTAAGTTCTACAGGCCCAATAGCTGTTGGTTTTTTAGGTGCTAGTGGAGCTGCTGGTTTAGCAGGCTATTTTTCTGGATTTGATAGTGTCCCAATAGTTGAATTAGATGTTTCAGGAGGCGGTTGTTTGCCTGGCTCAGACACTTTTGAAATCACAGGAAGTTATGATGCTTACCAATGGTTTCAAAATGGAGTGTTTATAGCTGGAGCAACCACTAGTGTTTTTACACCTACTGAACCTGGAGATTTTTACGTACAAGTAACTAGAGGAACCTGTACATACGATTCTTCTGTATTATCGGTATATAATTGTGATCCAGAAATTGTACTTACAAAAACGGTAGATGCAACGCCTGTTCTTGAAGGCGATACCGTAACTTTTACCGTAACCGTTGAAAGTCTGGGAGTAAATCCAGTCACTAATTTAGTTATTAATGATCTTTTACCTCCAGAACTTACCTTTGTAAGTGGCACTCCCTCTTTCGGGACATGGACAGCTCCAGATTGGACTATAGGAACCATGTTTAGTGGTGAAGTTCATTCTATAGATATTGTAGCCACGGTAAATGAAGTAAGCGCAGCTACTACAGTTACAAACACTATTTCTAACTCTCAAACGTTACCAGAGGCCGATGTTTTAACTGATGATGACACCGAAGATGTAGCTATTATTAATAGTGAAATTGAAGTTACAAAAGTAGATAGAGCTGCAACAGCAGCACCAGGAGATGGAAGTTATGATACAGTAGGAGAACTTATCACCTATGATTTTGTAGTAACAAATACAGGATCAACGCCATTAACAAATATAACAATAACAGATCCTAATGTTGTTGCCGGAAGCATAACACCAGCATCTATAGCAAATTTAGCAGTTGGTGCTACAGCAAACTTTACAGCAACACACGCTATAACTCAAGCAGATTTAGAGGCAGATCAAGTTGTTAATTCAGCTACAGCTAACGCAACATTATCAAACGGATTCATGATTTCTGATGTTTCAGATGATCCAGACGATCCTAATAATGCTGTAGACGATCCAACAATTACACCTTTAGATCAAAAAGGAAGTATAGAAATAGAAAAAATAGCTCAGCCTGCACCAGATGGATTGTACGACACTCTTGGAGAAGTTATTACTTATGAAATTACGGTTATTAATACTGGTAATGTAAGTCTTAATAATGTGACTGTAACAGACCTCAATGCAGATCCAGGTAGTATCATGCCGACATCTGTAGCTAACTTACCCGTTGGAGCTTCAGCAATTTTCACTGCAGAACATACTATTATTCAAGATGATTTTGATAATGGAAACACAACAAATACAGCTAATGCTAGTGGTGAAGAACCAGTAGAAGGAACTATTGTAATGGATGATTCAGACGATCCAACAACTACTGCTCCAAATGATCCTACAGTGGTGAGTATTCCTCAACTAGGACAATTAGATGTTACAAAAGTAAGCGCACCTCCTGCAGATGGTGCTTTTGATACTGTTGGAGAAGTCATCACTTATACTATTATTGCTACAAGTGTAGGAAACGTTACCTTAACAAATGTAAATGTAGTAGATCCTAATGCAGATACAATTACCCTGCAAAGCACAACTGGTACAGACACAGGAACTGATGATATTGTAGACAGTATGGAACCATTAGATACGGCTACTTTTATTGCTACACACATAATAACTCAAGACGATTTAGATAATGCAGAAGTCGTAAACACGGCTACAGTTGGAGGACAAGATCCAGGATTAGGAAGTGTCACAGATTTATCTGATGATCCAAATAATCCTAATAACAGTGTCGATGATCCAACTATAGTCCCATTAGTATCTACGCCTTCTTTAGCTGTAACGAAACTTGCTGATGATGATTCTAATGTTGCTGAAGGACAAACAGTAACCTATACTTACACTGTTACTAATGATGATAACGTGACTATAGAAAACGTAAGTATTAGCGATGTTCATGTTGCAGATGGAACAATTACGACTCCTGCGCTTCAAACTACAACTGGTACAGATGTAGATAATTCAGATAATGAAATTGATTCATTAGCACCCGGAGAAACAGGAACCTGGACTGCAACTTATGTGGTTACTGCTAATGATATTATAAACCAAACAGATATTACAAATACGGTAACTGTAACAGGAAACCCTAAAACAGGAATGCTTATAGATCCCACTGCAGATGAAGTCGTTACAGTTCATCCAATTGACACGATATGTAGTGACGCGATTCTTAATCACGATTTAACAGCTGATGTGAATCTTCCTGGTGGCACATTTAGTTGGTTAGCGGCAGACAATCCAGATGTTACTGGAGAAACAATAGTTGCTTCTACTGCAACTTCGATTACTGATGCTTTAACAAATACTTCTGGAGCAGTACAAATGGTGACTTACACCATAAATGCCTCAGATGCTGGAGCAGTATTACAAGATACTTATGTCTATATTGTAACTGTAAATCCAGAGCCTTTTGTTGCAACGCCACCTACAGAAATTGTTTGTAGTGATATCGCATTAAATCATGATCTTACGGCAGATGTTAACCTTACAGGAACAACATTCTCTTGGTTAGCGGCAGATAATGCTAATGTAACCGGAGAAACAGCAGCAGCTTCTACTGCAACTTCTATTACAGATACATTAACGAATACTTCTGGAGTAGCAGAAGATGTAACCTACACTATTACACCAACTTCGGCAGATGGTTGTGCAGGTGATCCATATACATATATTGTAACCGTAAACCCAGAACCCTCCATTGTAACACCACCTACAGAAACAGTATGTAGTGACGTTGCTTTGGCTCATGATTTAACTACTGATATTGCTCTTCCAGGTACAACATTTTCTTGGTTAGCAGCAGATAATACCAATATTACAGGAGAAACAACAACAGCTTCTACTACAACTTCGATTACAGACACATTAACGAACACTTCTGGAATAGCAGAAGACGTAACTTATACAATTACACCGACATCAGCTGATGGTTGTGATGGAAATCCATATACGTATATCGTAACTGTAAACCCTGAACCTTTCGTAGCAACGCTGCCAACAGAAACAGTATGTAGTGATGCTACATTAGCTCATGACTTAGTTGCTGATGTTAATATCGTAGGAACAACCTTCTCTTGGTTAGCGGCAGATAACGCTAATGTTACTGGAGAAACGACTACAACTTCTACAGCTACAAACATTACAGATACTTTAAATAATATTTCAGGAAATGTACAAACCGTGACTTATACTATAACTCCGACTTCTATAAGTGGTTGTGTAGGGGATCCATATACATATGTAGTCACTCTTAATCCTGAACCATTTGTTGCAACACCTCCTACTGAAACAGTATGTAGCAACGTCGCTTTAAGTCATGATTTATCAGCAGATGTTAATTTAATAGGCACAACCTTTTCTTGGTTAGCTACAGATAATACAAATGTTACTGGAGAAACGACTACAACTTCTTCAGCAAGTACAATTACAGATGCTTTAGTAAATACAACAACGACTTCACAAGTTGTGATTTATACCATTACTCCTACTTCTAATACTAGTTGTCCTGGAGATGCATATGTTTATACAGTAACAGTAGATCCTGAGCCTACAATTACTAATTTAACATCGAATACAGATATTTGTAGTGGTGAAGACGCCATATTTACAGTTACAGGAACACCTTCAACCGTTTTAACTTATAATCTTGATGGTAACTCTAATCAAACAATAACTTTAAATGCATTTGGGTCTGCCACTATTACTAATTCTTCAGTGACTAGTGATACGACCATAAATTTAGTTGAATTAGAATATGCTTCTACTAACTGTGTAGCTTCGCTTTCAAATTCTACAACTGTTATTGTTAACCCAAATCCTGAATTAACAACTTTTAGTGATCTCATTGAATGTCAAGCTGGTCAAACTTTAGATGCTAATAATGCTATTACATTTGGACCAAACATAACCGTACAATGGTTTGATGCATTAACTGGTGGAGCACTAGTTTCTTCACCTACTTTATTTGGACCAACCGGAAATATATCTATTTCTTATTTTGCTGAATTAACAGATACAAGTACAACATGTGTTAACCCTATACGAACAGAAATTACATTAACTTTAGTAGAACCTCCATTTCCAGATTTTTTCGAAACGGTTTGTTCTGATGAAGCCTTAAATGTTAATATTTCTTCATTTTCTTCAACCTATACTGTAACTTCTTCAGATGAAACTAATGTGCCTGCAGGTCCAAATCGTCCAATAGCAGATTCTGTCAATATAACCGATACTTATACAAATACTACAGGAGCACCAGTCACAATAACGTATACTGTAACAATTGTAACTCCAGTAGCATGTGCTGGACAAGTATTTGATGTTGAAGTTATCATAAACCCAGAACCTTTCGTAGCAACTCCACCTACTGAAACGGTTTGTAGTGATATCGCTTTAAATCATGATTTAAATACAGATGTAGATCTTGCCGGGTCAACCTTCTCTTGGCTTTCGGCTGATAATACAAATGTTGTTGGAGAAACAATAACTGCCTCTAATTCAAATTCAATTACAGATACACTTACGAATACTTCTGGGTCTGTACAAACAGTAACCTATACGATTACTCCGACTTCAGCTGATGGTTGTGAAGGCGATCCATATACCTATGTTGTGACAATTAACCCTGAACCATTCGTAGCAACTCTACCTACTGAAACGGTTTGTAGTGATATTGCACTGAATCACGATCTAAACTTAGATGTCAATCTCACTGGAACGACATTCTCTTGGCTAGCTGCTGATAATACCAATGTCACTGGAGAGACAACTACAACTTCTACTGCAACTTCAATTACTGATACACTTACTAATACATCTGGTGTTGTACAAACTATAACCTACACCATTACTCCGACTTCAGCAGATAGTTGTGTAGGGGATCCATATACATATGTGGTAACAGTTAACCCTGAACCGTTTGTAGTTACGCCGCCTACAGATACGACTTGTAGTAATATCGCTTTAAATCATGACCTTACTGCGGATGTTAATCTTACCGGTGTGACTTTCTCTTGGTTAGCACTTATTGATAATCCAGATGTTGCAGGTGAAACCACAACAACTTCTACTGCAACTTCAATTACTGATACGCTTACAAATACATCGGGAGCTGTACAAACAGTAACCTATACCGTTACACCGACCTCAGCTACTGGTTGTGCAGGTGATTCGTATAACTATGTGGTAACTATAAACCCAGAACCATTTGTGACAACACCGCCTACAGATACGACTTGTAGTGATGTTGTATTAAATCACGACCTAAATACTGATGTTAATCTTACTGGAGCCACTTTCTCTTGGTTAGCACTTATTGATAATCCAGATGTTACAGGTGAGACATTAACAACGCCTTCTACTGCAACTTCAATTACAGATACACTTACAAACACATCGGGAACTGTACAAACAGTTACTTATACCATTACTCCAACCTCTGCAAATAGCTGTTTAGGTAATTCGTATACTTATGTGGTTACTATAAACCCGGAACCATTCGTGGCAACACCTCCTACAGATACCATTTGTAGTGATAATGAACTTAATCATAATCTTACAACAGATGTTGATCTTACTGGAGTAACCTTCTCTTGGCTTGCAGCTGATAATCCTAATGTTAATGGAGAAACAATTACAGCCTCTACAGATGAATCTATTGTAGACATATTAGAGAATACATCAGGTGCCGTTCAAGTGGTAACCTATACTATTACGCCAACTTCAGCAGATGGTTGTGCGGGTGATCCTTATACTTATGTCGTAAATATAAATCCAAAACCATTTGTAGCAACACCCCCTACAGATACGACTTGTAGTGATGTTGCTTTAAATCATGATCTTACTACTGATGTGAACCTTACTGGAGTGACTTTCTCTTGGCTCGCTGCTGATAATACTGACGTTACTGGAGAAACCGCTACCGCTTCTACAGCGACTTCAATTACGGATACATTGACTAACACATCAGGTGCTGTACAAACAGTAACCTATACGATTACACCAACTTCGGCTAGTCCAGATAGTTGTCTAGGCGATCCTTATACTTATGTCGTAACTATTAACCCGGAACCGTTTGTGGCAACGCCACCTACAGATACGGTTTGTAGTGATGTTGCCTTAAATCATGA
>CALGLR010000042.1 GCA_937959395.1 uncultured Flavobacteriaceae bacterium
ATAAAATCAAGAAAAAATATTTACAGTTATATCTCAATGAGTTTGTCTACAAGCTCAATCGAAGATATTTTGGAGAAAGAATATTCGATAGACTAGTAATAGCTAGTATTACAACTAATGGACATTAAGCGGATATACAATTTTATTATTAAGGAATACGTAATAATTTAATGCTATAATATGATTAATTAATATTCTTGCTTTTTACGCAAGTTCATAGGTGAGAAAAGAAAATTCGTAATCGTGTTCTTTGTCTTTTTTGTGAAATTTATTTTGAGTTTCTTTCCATAATGTAAGATCTATTTCTGGAAAAAAAGTATCGGCATCAAAAGTATGATGCACTCTTGTAATTTCAATTTTCGAAGCAAATTGTAATGCTTGTTTATAAATTTCTCCACCACCTATTATATAAGCTTGAGAATCATTTTTAGCTTTTTCTATAGCCTTTTCTATTGAATTTACAACAATAACACCACTTGGTACTTGATAATTTTCTTGTCTAGAAATAACAATATGGGTACGATTTGGTAGAGGCTTAGGAAAGCTTTCAAAAGTTTTTCTTCCCATAATTATGTGATGCCCAGATGTGAGTTTTTTAAAACGCTTTAGATCATCACTTAAATGCCATATTAATTTATTGTCTTTACCGATCTCATTCTTTTCACCCGCTGCGACTATAATAGTAAGGTTGCTGTTTTTAGTGCTAATTTCTTGTGAATTAGAAGTGTTAGTTTTGCTAAGCGTATTGGTGTTTTTTTGCGCATTGAACAGTTCGCTTTTTGCAATATGAATGTCTTCTTTTTCTAATTGGTTTTTTAGTTTTTCGATACGCACTTTCTGTTCTATTACTAACTTATCTAATTGAGTTTTTTCCCATGTTTTACCTATGAATTTATTTAAAACAAAAACATTTAGTAAGTGATAAAGTAGAAGGCATAACCAAATTAAAACGGCGGATACAAACCAAGGCTTTTCAAATGGTGTGATATCTTCTCTAACAGCTAAAACCAAGTTTGCAACAATCAGGCCTATAGCTCCTAATACAAAAAAAACAAAATGAAAATATAATCTTTTTTTTTGCTTAACGCGACGCTGCGCATTTTGTATGAGTTCAAGTTGTTCTTGATCTATTTGCGGTTTTATCTTTTTCTTTCCGAACATTAATATTTATTTATACAGCTACGATACCTTTTATGTGAGGGTGTGGGTTATAATCTTCTAATGAGAAATCGTCAAATGTAAAGTTAAAAATATCTTTTATCTCTGGATTTAATCTCATTGTAGGAAGCGGTCTTAAATCTCTAGATAGTTGTAATTCTAATTGTTCTAAATGATTACTGTAAATATGAGCATCTCCAAAGGTGTGAATAAAGTCGCCCGCTTCATAACCACAAACTTGAGCCATCATCATGGTAAATAACGCATAAGAACCAATATTAAAAGGAACTCCTAAAAAGATATCGGCACTACGTTGGTATAATTGGCAAGACAATTTACCATCAGAAACATAAAATTGAAAGAAAGCATGGCAAGGCGGTAATGCAGCTTTACCATTAGCAACATTTTCGCTAAATGATTTTGAGGTATCGGGCAATACTGAAGGGTTCCATGCTGAAACTAGCATGCGACGGCTATTAGGGTTATTCTTTAAAGTTTCAATTACTTCTTTAATTTGATCTATTTCATCGTTGTTCCAATTACGCCATTGGTGGCCATAAACAGGGCCTAAATCTCCATTTTCATCTGCCCATTCGTTCCAAATGCGAACACCGTTTTCTGTTAAATAATTAGTATTTGTATCTCCTTTTAAAAACCATAATAATTCATATATAATAGATTTTAAGTGCAATTTCTTAGTCGTTACCATAGGAAAACCTTCGCTTAAATCGAATCGCATTTGGTATCCAAAAACACTTTTCGTTCCTGTTCCTGTTCTATCTCCCTTTTCATTTCCGTTTTCTAAAACGTGTTTTACTAAATCGTGATATTGCTTCATCCCATCTTCCGTCTTCCCAAAGGGAAGAAACTCTTTTTATTAGTTAAAAAATATTTGGTAATAAAAATAAAAAATAAGTATTGAATCTTGGAAGTTCAATACTTTATTATATAAAAAAGTTATTAACCACAATCCTACTTATTCCCCTTTGGGGAAATGCCCTCAGGACAAAGAGGAATTATCCAATAATCATTCCTGCAATAGTTGCCGAGATTAATGAAGCAATAGTACCTCCAACAAGCGCTTTTATACCAAATTTAGATAAGTTTTTACGTTGCCCTGGCGCCAAGGAACCAATACCTCCAATTTGTATGCCTATTGAAGCAAAATTTGCAAAACCACATAACATGTATGTTGCCATAATTATTGATTTGTTATAGCTAAGGTGTGTGGCATTAGCAGCGTTCTTAAGGTCTGCCAGTTGTATATAGCCAATAAATTCACTAGCTGCCAATTTTATTCCTAAGAGTTGACCCATTAAAGCGACGTCTTCTTTTGCTACACCAATTAACCACATAAGTGGTGCGAAAACGTAGCCTAAAATAAATTCTAAGGAGAGTTTTTCGTAAGGTGTATAGGTCGCTATTACTTCATTAAGTGAAGTGAAATGCCAATCTATATTTAATGAAGCTATCGTAAACCCATCAAAACCAGCAATGCCACCTAAAATACCGTTTATCATAGCAATAACTGCAACAAAAACTAATAACATCGCTCCAACGTTTACAGCTAAACGTAGCCCTTCTGTTGTCCCATTTGCTATGGCGTCTAATAAATTAGATCCAATTTTTTCTTGAGAAACATGTACATCTGTATTAATTTCTTCAGTTTGAGGATATAATATCTTAGAAATAACAATTGCACCTGGTGCGGCCATAACTGAAGCGGCTAATAAATGTTTAGCATAAAATAGCTGTAATTGTATATCGTCACCTCCTAAAAAACCAATATATGCAGCCAATACAGCTCCTGCTACAGTGGCCATTCCTCCAATCATAACAAGGAGTATCTCCGACTTATTCATTTTTTCTAAATAAGCCTTTATAAGTAGAGGTGCTTCGGTTTGTCCTAAAAATATATTACCAGCAACGCTTAAACTTTCTGCTCCAGAAATACCGAGTATTTTTGAAAGTAACCAACCCATTCCTTTTACTACTTTTTGAATAATTCCTAAATAAAACAAGACAGAAGTTAATGCTGAAAAGAATAATATTGTTGGAAGCACTTGAAAAGCAAAGATGAAACCATAAGAGGCAACATTCATCATGCCACCAAATAGAAATTCACTTCCTGCCTGCGTGAACCCTAATAAATTAATAAAACCTTTACCTATTATTTCGAAAATGGATTTAATAAATCCAATTTTTAATACGCCAACTGCGATAATAAGTTGAAATGCTAAACCTATACCAACATTTTTCCAGTTAATGCCTCTACGGTTACTGCTAAATAAAAAGGCAATAAAAATTAATGAAACCATTCCTAGTAGGCCTCTAAATAGACTGTTTATTGAAAACCCTTGACTTGGAATAATTGTGGAATGGGTTTTGTTTGTATTTGAGACTGGGGTTTCTGCTATTTGGGTTGGTACCGTTTTAAACTTATAAATGGTTCCTTTTTCTTTAAAGACTAAAGTGGAGTCTGTTAATTCAGATATTTTATAACGTTTTATTGTGTCTTTAGGTTTGGTATAATAAAAAACTAATAAGTTGTTTTGAAAAATGTAATCTCCAGAAGCTTCAAGATTGTCTTTGCTGGTTAGATTATATTTGAATTCACCATTGTTAAAGGATAAAACATCATTATCATTTATTGCAAATAGTTGTTCTCCAATTTGATTTTCAATGCTATTAAATTTCCAATTTTTATTTAAATCTTGACTTAGAAGTGTATTAAGCCCTAAAAAAAAAGCTATAATAGCTAGTAAAAAATGCCTCATGTTTTTGCCTTAGCGTTTAGAAATTTCATCTCTAATTTTTGCCGCTTTTTCATAATCTTCATCAATTACGGCTTGTTCTAACATGTTATTTAGTTCTTCTAAGGTTTGGGACTTATAATCTTCATTAGATGAGTTTGTTTCAAGATCTTCGTTTACAATATCTTCAATAAGAACATTGTCTCCTTCTTCATTTTCATCTTTATTAGAGTCTACTTTTAAATAAATACCAGCTTTATCTAAAATGTTTTTGTAAGTAAATATTGGTGCTTGAAAGCGCAAGGCTAAAGCTATAGCATCACTGGTTCTTGCATCAACAATCTCTTCAATATTATTGCGTTCGCAAATAAGACTGGAATAGAAAACACCATCTACAAGTTTATGAATAATAACTTGTTTAATTACTATTTCATAACGATCTGCAAAATTTTTGAAAAGATCGTGAGTTAATGGTCTAGGAGGTCGAATTTCTTTCTCTAAAGCAATGGCTATAGATTGTGCTTCAAAAGCACCTATAACTATAGGTAGTTTTCGATCGCCATCTACTTCATTGAGTATTAATGCGTATGCGCCATTTTGAGTTTGGCTATAGGAAATTCCTTTTATGTTTAATCGAACTAAGCTCATAATTTTAAAAGCACAAAAAACTGTTTAAATTTAGACTTTACCAAATAATTAATAGACAGATTTGATAATTTGTCATTACAATTTTACAATACAAAGAACGTATTCTAGATATTGTAAAACAGAATTTAAACAGTCTTTTTGATATAGACTACAATTTATAAAAAATTACGCGTTTGAAGCTTTAAAAGCTTTTAATTTTTCTATAAGTTGCGGAACAACTTCGAAAGCATCACCAACAACGCCATAATCTGCGGCTTTAAAGAAAGGTGCTTCAGGATCTGTATTCACTACAACTTTTACTTTAGAAGCGTTAATTCCTGCTAAATGTTGAATGGCACCAGAAATACCAATTGCTATATATAAGTTAGAAGCTACAGGTTTTCCAGTTTGCCCTACGTGTTCTCCATGAGGTCTCCACCCTAAATCACTAACAGGTTTTGAACATGCTGTTGCAGCCCCTAAAACATCGGCTAATTCTTCAATCATGCCCCAGTTCTCAGGGCCTTTCATTCCTCTTCCTGCCGAAACAACTATTTCTGCATCTGCTATAGTTACTTTGTCTGATGCTTTATCAATAGATTCAAGATTTACTCCTGCATTTGGTAGAGTAGGTGAGAAATCTTCCGCAGAAGCACTTCCACTAGTTTCTACTAAGCCAAAAGAATTATTTGAAACGCCAACAATTTTAACGTCTGTATTAATCGTTGTTAAATTGAATGCTTTATTTGTAAATGCTGTACGCTTAACTGTGAATGGTGAAGTACTTGAAGGTGCTTCAACAACATTAGAAGCATAACCAGCATCTAAGCCAATAGCTAATAATGGAGCTAAGTACTTACTATCTGCACTTGAACTTACAATAACAGCCTTTGCACCTTCACTTTTTGCTGCTTGTTCTATAACTGCAGCATAAGTTTTTGCATTAAATGCGTCTAAAGAAGAATTAGAGACATTTAAAACTTTATCTACACCATATTGGCCTAATTCAGAAGCATCACTTGCATTTATTGTTACTGCTGTAACAGTAGTTCCTAATTGATTTGCTACTGCTTTGGCATAAGAAGCGACTTCTAAAGCTGTCTTTTTGAATTTTCCGTTTTCGGATTCTGTATATACTAAAACTGACATAAAAATTTTTTTAAATTTTTTCCTGAACTTGATTCAGGAACTTATTAATTTTTTCTGAACGTTTGATAAGACCCTGAACTTGGTTCAGGACAATTTAATCTTAGATTAAATTACTTTAGCTTCATTGTGAAGTAAGCTTACTAATTCGTCTAAATTCCCTGCATCAACTAATTTTACAGCACCTCTAGGAGCTGGTTTTTCAAAGCTAATTGAAGTAGTTTCAGCATCCGTAGAAGCAGGTTCTAATACGGTTAATGGTTTTTTTCGAGCCATCATTATCCCTCTCATATTTGGAATACGTAAATCACTTTCTTCAACCAGACCTTTTTGGCCACCAATAACTAGTGGAAGTGAAGTAGAAACGGTTTCTTTTCCGCCATCTATTTCTCTAGTTGCTTTAGCATTAGTGCCATCAATATCTAAACTAATACAGTTTGTAACATAATTAGCGTCTATTAAAGAAGCTAACATCCCAGGAACCATTCCTCCATTATAGTCAATAGATTCGCGTCCAGCAATAACTAAATCATAACCACCATCTTTAGCCACTTTAGCTAATTCTTTAGCGACTTGAAAACCATCTTTAGCTTCAGTATTTACTCTAATTGCTGCATCTGCACCAATTGCTAATGCTTTTCTTAAAGTAGGTTCTGTATCTGCTCCTCCTACATTTATAACATCTACACTAGCACCTTGTTTTTCTTTAAACCACATGGCTCTAGTTAAACCAAATTCATCATTAGGGTTAATCACAAACTGAACACCATTTGTATCAAATTTTGAATCATTATCTGTAAAATTAATCTTCGATGTGGTATCGGGAACGTGACTAATACACACTAAAATTTTCATATTATTATATTTAGATTATAGGTTCTTTTAATAAATTGGAAGAGCGAAATCGTTATAGTGGATATAGGCTCTAAACAATTTTTTTTAATTACTAAAAAATAGAAAACGACCATTTCTTAGTCATAGCGCAAAGTTACTTATTTTATTTTAAATTTTACTATGCACGCATAATAAAATTTAAATAATTCTTTAGGTTTTTTTTTTTGATTTATACTTACTTTTGTCTTTCTATAAGTTAAAAGACATGAAGACAATTCAATTTAGAGAGGCTATTTGTGAAGCCATGAGTGAAGAAATGCGAAGAGATGATAGCATTTATTTAATGGGTGAAGAAGTTGCCGAATATAATGGTGCTTATAAAGCATCAAAAGGGATGTTAGATGAATTCGGGGCAAAACGTGTTATTGATACACCAATTGCTGAGCTTGGTTTTGCTGGTATTGCTATAGGTTCTACAATGACAGGTAATAGACCTATTGTAGAATATATGACGTTTAATTTCTCTTTGGTTGGAATAGATCAAATTATAAACAACGCAGCAAAAATTAGGCAAATGTCTGGAGGGCAACTTAAATGCCCAATTGTTTTTAGAGGTCCAACAGGATCGGCAGGACAATTAGGAGCGACCCATTCTCAGGCTTTTGAAAATTGGTTTGCTAATACACCTGGTCTTAAAGTTGTTGTGCCATCTAATCCATATGATGCCAAAGGTTTGCTAAAAAGTGCAATTAGAGATGATGACCCGGTTATTTTTATGGAAAGTGAACAAATGTATGGTGATAAAGGAGAAGTGCCAGAAGGAGAGTACACAATCCCATTGGGAGTGGCAGAGATTAAAAGAGAGGGAACTGATGTTACGATAGTTTCTTTTGGTAAAATTATTAAAGAAGCTTATAAAGCAGCTGAAATTCTTGAAAAAGATGGAATCTCTTGTGAAATTATAGATTTACGTACGGTTCGTCCTTTAGATAAAGAAGCGGTTTTAAAATCGGTTAAAAAAACAAACCGACTAGTCGTTTTGGAAGAAGCTTGGCCTTTTGGAAATGTATCAACTGAATTAACATATATTGTACAATCTGAAGCATTTGATTATTTAGACGCTCCAATAATTAAAATAAATACGGCAGATACGCCAGCACCTTATTCTCCAGTTTTATTAGCAGAATGGTTACCAGACCATACTGAAGTTATAAAAGCAGTAAAAAAAGTGATGTACAAATAAAATTGCATTAAATTCGTTATATAAACTTCGTTAGCTATTTTGTTGATGAAGTTTTTTTTAATATGGATAAAAAATTACTCTTTATATTTTTTCTTTTTGGAAGTTTATCAGTTTTGGCACAAACTAAAGTTAGTGGTAAAATTTATGATGAAACAAACTACCCAGTCCCTTATGCGAATGTCGTTTTTAAAGGAACTTCTATTGGAACGATTAGTGACGAGAATGGTACTTTTTATTTAGAAGATGATGAAAATCACACGACTATTGTGGCTTCTTTTATTAGTTATGAAACTAAAGAAATTCAGTTAGAAAAAAGAATTAATTACGATTTGAAAATTGTTTTAAAAGAAGAAGTAGCCGCATTAGATGAAGTTGTTATTGTTTCTGGGAAACAATCTAAAAAAAATAATCCTGCGATAGATATCTTACGAAAAATATGGGAGAATAAACGCACTAATGGACTAAAGAAATATAAGCAATATCAATACGATAGATACGAAAAAGTTGAGTTCGACCTCAATACTATAGATAGTAATACTGTGAAAAGTAGATTATTTAAGGGTATGGAGTTTGTATTTGAGCAAGTAGACACCTCTAGTGTAACTGGTAAAACATATTTGCCAATGTTTATTAATGAATCTTCTAGTGAGATTTATGGCGATAATGAGAGTAATGAAAAACGAGAGATCTTAAAAGGGAATAGAAATTCAGGTTTTAGTAATAATCAAATTATTATTGATTTTATAGATGACCTTTACAGTAATTATGATATCTACGATAATTATTTAAAATTCTTCGATAAGAGTTTTACAAGCCCTATCTCTAGAACAGGAATAAACACATACAATTATGTTCTTTCAGACAGTGCCTTTATAGATAATAAATGGTGTTATAATATTATATATTATCCGCGTCGTAAAAATGAATTGACATTTAAAGGCGATTTTTGGGTTGCGGATACCACATTTGCGATTAAAGATATTAATATGCAAGCTTCTAAAAGCGCAAATATAAATTGGGTAAAAGAGATTTATATAGAACAAGAATTTGAAGTGTTAAATGATTCAGTGTTTTTAATTAAGCGTGATTATTTCATGTCTGATTTTGCAATTAATAAAAAAGAAAAATCTAAAGGAATTTACGGAAAGAGAACAACGTTATATGATAATTACGTTTTTGATGAAAAGAAAGACTCTAAATTCTATAAAGAAAAAGTGTATAGCTTTGATGAAGATTTGTATAACCAGAGTGATGAATTTTGGGAAGAAAACCGAATGGAGTCTTTGAATAAAGATGAAAAGGGAGTGTATACCATGTTGGATTCATTAAAACAGAATAAAAAATTTAAAAGTTTATATAATGTTGGCGCTATACTGGGTTCTGGTTATGTTGAATTTGACGCGCTTAATTTAGATTACGGCCCTATTTTTTCAACTTTTGGATTTAATGCGGTTGAAGGCTTACGATTGCGTGGAGGTGGACGAACATATTTTGGACAAAACGATATATGGCGTTTAGAAGGCTATTTAGCTTATGGTTTTAAAGACGATAAGTTTAAATATGGGATTTCTGGAAAATGGCTGGTTGATAAAAAAAGCCGTTTTATTATATCTGGAGGTAATAGAAGAGACGTTGAGCAAATTGGAGCGAGTTTAACAACATCTACAGATGTTTTAGGACGAAGTTTGGCTTCTTCTGCAATAGTTGGTACGGGAACAAATGATAAATTAACCAATGTTAATATTACAACCCTTGCAATAGAGGCTGAGCCTTTAAGAAATGTAATTACGAGGTTAGGTGGAGCCTATAGAACATTGGAGTCTGCTTCTCCAACCTTTAGTTTAGATTATTATACAGACAATGCACGCACAACTACAAAATCTGATGTGAAACAATTTGAAAGCTCGTTTTCGTTGTCTTATTTTCCAAAGCGAGAAATGACGGGTTACGGTGTAGAACGCCGTACAAAAAATGATGATTTTGCACGTTTGTTTGCACAAGTTACGGGTGGAGATAAAAATATATTTAATGGCGATTTTAATTATACTAAGTTGCAGTTCTCTTACTTGCAACCCTGGTCTATAGGTGGTTTTGGACGCTTATATTCTACGATTGAAGTGGGGAAAACCTATGGTCAAGTTCCTTTGGGTTTATTAAGTGTAGTTCCTGGAAACCAAAGTTATTTTACAATATATAACTCGTTTTCACAGCTAGATTTTTACGAATTCGTAACCGATGAGTATGCAACTTTACATCTACAACATAATTTTAATGGCCGCATTTTTTCAAGAATTCCGGTCATAAAAAAATACAATTTAAGAGCGATCATTGCTTTAAGAGGTGTGGTAGGTAATATTTCTCAAGAGAATGTAGATTTGAATGCTTCTGGTTTGGTCTATAATGTCCCTAATAAAGAAGCTTATTATGAATACAGTTTTGGTATTGGTAATATTTTTAAAGTGCTTAGGATTGATTTTAATTTCAGAGGAAATTACTTAGATAATCCAGAGGCTAGAAAGTTTGGTGTTACTGGCGCTTTTGGTTTTAGTTTTTAATAAACTTACTTTCTATGATTTTTTATGAATTCTGTTGGATCTAAGTAACCTTTAGTGTTATTTGAATAACCAGCTCCAATAGATAAATTGGTTTCATCTCTAATTTCTAAATGGAGATGAGCATAGTAAATACCTCCAGCGTTTCCAATAGTGCCTATTAAATCTCCTTTTTTTAACCATTGATTTTTTTTAACAAGTATAGTATCACAATGTGCATAAAGAGATTCTATTTCTTTTCCATTATCTAATTTATGTATAATTCGTATTACATTTCCCCAACCACTATCTATATCTTCGGCAAAGCTTACATAACCATTCGCTATGGCATAAATAGAATCTCCAAGATCTGAGTTGCCTCCTTTTAAGCCATTCCAATCATCTCCTAGATGGTTGTTTTTCCCAAACTTTTGAGCATTATAATACCCTTTTGCATTTGGCTTTCCTATTGGGAAATCAAAACTTTTCGCTACATAATCATCTTTATAAACAAAGGTGTCTTGTAAAATAAGAGTTTCAGGAGGTACTTTAGTATTAGTCGTTTCAATTTTTAATTTCACCTGTTTTTTTCTGCTTTCACAGCATAAAAAAGAAGTGATAAATATCACGACTATTAAAAGTGATTTGAATTTTAACAACATCCTGAATTTGGATCACAACTAGATTGATTTGCTTGTAATTCTGAAAGTTTCATTTTAGGTTTTTCCGCAGGAATTCCACAGTTGTCTTTTGCAAGGCAATCAGTCTGTTTAGCTGTTAATAGAAAGTTCTTACCATCAAAGTCTAATCCAAATTTTCCTATAGTTTCACCTTGGTATTCAACTTCAATATCTAAATCTTCAATGTTTAAAACACGTTCAGATAATTCAATAATATTTAATAATTTTTCAGGATGTAATCTGTGGTCATAATCGTTAGCATTCCAAAGCTGAAAATTTGCAACATTTTCTTTTCTTTCTACACCACCGCAATCAATAAAATGTTTACTTATTTTACCAACTTCAGTAACATGAAAATGATTAGGAACCAATTCACCATTTGGTAACATGAATGTGATTTGTTCTAACGTGCTTAATTGTTTTTTTATTTCTGATAATTTCATAATGTTTATTTTTTAGTAGCTAGCAGCAATTTGAACTGTTGTTACTATCCATATTTAAAAATTTACTGATAATGATTTTCATTGTTGTCCATTTCTCATAGTTTATACAATAACAGACACTTGTGCCTTCTATAGTCCCTTTTATGAGTTGTAATTGTTTAAGTTCTCTTAAATGTTGTGATATTGTTGGTTGAGCTAAGCCAATAATAGTTACCAGATCACCACATACACAACTATTAATTTTAAATAAATGTTGGAGTATGGCAACTCTTGCTGGATGACCAAAAACCTTAGCAAGTAGTGCAATTTGATTTTGATCGTTAGTAAATAATTCAGATTTAGCTAATCCCATTTTTTGTTAATTTGTCTATTGCAATATTACGATTAATAAAATTAACTAAAAAACTATTTATCAATTTTTTAAGGATATATAGTCCTTAAAACGATGAAAATCATAATAATGTATGGGTTTTAGAATATATAGTATTAATGATATGTAGATATAATACAGATATTTACATATTGTTTTACAGTATCCTCAATTTACTACGTTTATCTTTTTCAGTTTATGTTATATGATATGTGCTATTATTATATAATCCCGTTATGAATTTTAAGTTTTGTATGAATTTGTTTTTTATACTATTGCTTCCGCAAGCTTTAGTGTCACAAATACCTATAGATATAAATTCAGGTAATCCTGCATTTCCATTTCCTCAATTTTCGGCTTACGAATACAACGTGGATCATGTGCTTGAAAATTTAGCAAAAGAAAACCCTGACGGTTTAACGCACGCCGAAATGGAAAAGCGAATAAGTGAGGCATGGCATATATTATCTAATCGATTTGTATATGATGGTGATAGTTATGCGGGGGTTCAATACATACAAAGTAATATAGGTTGTCCTTACGATTGTAGTGAAGGTGCTGGGTATGCAATGATTGCCGCTTCATATATGGCAGATAAAACTACTTTTAATGGTATTTGGTTTCGAGAACATGATATTAGATTAGTAAAATATCCAAGATATAGAGATGGCGTTATACCAAGACCAAATTATCAATATGGAGAGAACACATTAGCAGAACCAGGAGGAGATGCAGCTACAGATGGTGATGTGGATATTGCTTTAGGTTTATTAATGGCTTGGAAGCAATGGGGAGACGATTCAGGATATGTCGATTTTAATGGAAATACAATTAGTTATAAAGAAGAAGCTTTAAATGTAATTAGAGGTTTAGTAGAAATTACCGATCGCGGTTTGGGAGATTGCAGAAGGGTGACAGGAAATGTTGGTATTGATGGCTATTTTAAAAATGGAAATACCTGGGGAGAGTTAACCAATTGGGCAACGGGCCAAGATCCTTGTCCTGAATTTGCAGGTCCGCAAGCACTACATGTTGATTATGTGGCACCTGCTTATTGTAAAGCTTTTGCTGATTTTCTGGAAGCAGAAGGTGATGCTAATGACTTAGCTTGGAATGTTCCTCAATTAAGACGTGCAGAAGTGTCTTCAGATTGGTTTATGGGAGAATTATTAAATCAAGGACCAAACACAGTTCCTGTAGCAGGTTGGGTTGGAGTCGATGGCGCTAATAATGCTACATTCTCAAATTTTAATGAAGGTGAAGACTTTCGTTATGCTTGGCGTACCATTTTAAATCATACATGGCATGGTAATCCCGAGAACTCTTGGAATCCTACTACGCATCAAATAGTTCCAGGCGGTAACTCCTTTAATAAGGATATGGGAGAGCGTTTTAGTACTTTTTTAGCAGATCCATCAGTAAATGGTAATCCTTGCGTAAATCCTGGCGGAGGTTTAGGAATGACATTTAATGGGCCTTCTCAAGTTCTTCAACTTTACGATCCCAATACAGGAACTGGGGCAGGTGCATTTCCTTTAAACTGGTTAGTAGGAACCGGTACGCCTTCATCGGTTTCGGCTCAAGATTTCGATTTAATGGGTAAACTCTATAGACAGTGTGCTATTGAGTGGGACCAAACTTCTGGACAAAACTTAGATTCTAATCCCTTTTATTTTCATGGTTTTTTTAGATTATTAGGAATGCTAGTCACTACGGGTAATTTTCATTCCCCAGCAGCAATTAATCCTAAAGCTAATATTAAGATATACAATTCGGTTAATAAAACATTTGCGTTTTCAGGCGATGAAGTAACCTTTACTTTATCCTATAGGAATTATGGTTCTGTAGCTGCTCAAAATACAATTATTAAAGATGCGATTCCTGCTGGTTTAGAGTTTGTCTCAGCCACTAATGGAGGTGTCGAAACTGGAGGTGTAATAAGTTGGAATGTAGGAAATGTACCAGGTTTTAATTCTGCAAATGGAATTCCTCCAACAACAGGAACGGTAAGTGTTACTTTTAAAGTATCTGATAATTTTTCAGGACGTATTTGTAACCCTGTAACTATCGAAACAACGACTGGAGACGGCTGGACTTCTAACGAGTTTCCAAATAATATCACAGCAGTTATGGAGCGTAATTGTGTCGATATTATAGAAACCGCTTTAGAGATAGATAAAATAGTAGATCATACAGAGGTTAATCCAGGAGATATTGTGACTTACGAAGTTGAATTTAAAAACACTTCTGAAGGCGATTATATTAATGGAGGCCGTTCTGGTGTTAATTTTGCGTATGCCAGAGACGATTCTCCAGCAAACGGAAATACACAAGGTATTAAAATGAGGTTATATCATGGTGCCGATGAACCTTATATAGATTATGAAAATTACAGGCTATCATTATTTTTAAATGATAACACTTATAATTGTATTTCTGGAGATCCTGGTTGTGCTATTGGTTGGTCGCTTAGAGATGTTATTTACGAAGGTGGAGATCCTACTGGTGTACAAGTGTCTCAAGAAGCCATTGTTCCTGGTAGTGATGCAAATGGAGCTTGGAACCAAAGAGTTGTTGTGCAATTTGCAGAACAGCTAAGTGGACCAACGCCACATTTATTACGTTATTTTGGTACACCAAGAGTTCATGAAGGTGGAGACGAGCCTTTGCGAGCAGTTTGGGACTTATTTACGAGTAATTTTGGAAGTATAGATTGGTCAGACGATTGGTCATGGAATGCAAATGGAAGTGATGCAGATGACGGTTTTTACTATCCGATCACTAATGATTGGACAGATCATTACAATCCAGATATTCCTGTAGATCGTTATCATAATGAAGCTTGTGAAACACCTACAAATACTATAGATAATGTATTAATTGAAGAATGGGATGGGTACACTTGGCGTCGAATTTTTGGTTCTGGTCCAGTACCAGGAAGAGATGTTGAAAATGTTGTAGTAACCGATCTTTTACCTTTAGGTTTTACATTTGTTGAATTTGTAGAACCTTATCCATTAGGGATTATACCAACAACGTCTATCTTACCAAATGGACAAACAGAAATTAGATGGGAATCACCAACTTTACAAATTGGACAAGGTGGTATTATAAAATATAAGGTTAGAGCAGATTTTAGTTCAGGAGCTTGCCCGAGAGCAGATGAGATTCAAACAAATTTAGCCGCAATAGAAGCCACTAATGAGTCTCCTATCGAGACCTCTGTTGATGTAAATGTAACTTGTAACCCGGTAATTCTTCCACCAGCTCCGTCTTCAATGACCAAATTAGCAACGCCAGATAATGGAGATGTAGGAGATACTATAGTATATACATTAGAATATGAAAACACAGATGGTTCTCCAATTGAGCTAGATTTGAATAATAATACAGATTGGACGGCGCAAAATGGTACATTAATGCCTGTAAATGGAGGCGAATTAAATTCGGTTTCGAATAATGATGGTGTATCTACTTATAATTTTTCTCATGGAACTAATGGTGTTTTAGAAGCAACTATAGCATTTCAACCTAGTGCAGCCTTTGGATTTGCATTTAGACATACTGGAGGAAATAAAAATAACGGATTATATATTGTTTTTAAACCTAATCCAGGGGCTGGATCCATAGAAACTAAAGTGTTTGATGGTTTAACAGAAATAGATGCAACAGTCTTAGGTTTTCCTGGAGATCCTACAGATATAAAATTATTGTTAAGCGGCGATCAACTTAATGTTTGGGTTGGAGATACGACAAGTCCAAATCCATCTTGGTCGGTTGTTGGTTTGCCAGTAAGAGCTGGTAATGCAGGTTTTATTAATGGCCTCCCAGATGGTAATGATGCTTATGGATTACATACCGTTAAACGATTTAAATCGAGTTTAGATTCGGCATTTAATGTGCAAATTACAGATCCAATCCCAGCAGAAGTTTCATTCGTTTCTGCAACAGATGGCGGGTTGAATACAGCAAATGTAGTTACTTATCCTATTATTCCTGGGCCTTTATTAGCAAATGAGACTATAAATTATTCTTGGACAGCAATTATAGAGAGTTGTCCTGCAAATACTTTAAAGATTGTTAATTTAGCATACACTAATATTTTAGGAGTACCAACAAATACTATTGCAGCGCAGGCATTAGTAGACTGTTCTGGAGTAGATGTTTGTGCAAACCCTGTGGCTTTGCCTGTAACCACAAATGTCGAATTTTGCGAAGATGCCATTGCTGATTCTATAGAGAATTATGTCACTGCTACCGAAACCTTAGTTTGGTATGCGGATGATGTGAGTACGCTACCAATTGCTACGCCACTAATAGATACAGGTAGTGCTTCAGTAATAATCTATTATGTAAGTCAAATAAATACTGAAGGCTGTGAAAGTGATCGTGTTGCAATAACAGTTTCAATACTAGAAATAGAAGCACCAATAACTACAGATGTTGAATTTTGTAAAGATGCAATTTCAGATTCCATAGAAAATTATGTCACAAATACTGAAACCTTAGTTTGGTATTTGGATGATGTGAGTACACTACCAATTGCCATACCAATAATAGATACAAGTATTGCTTCAGTAACGACCTATTATGTAAGTCAAATAAATGCTGAAGATTGTGAAAGTGATCGTATTGCAATAACCATTTCAATACTAGAAATAGAAGCACCAATAACTACAAATGTTGAATTTTGTAAAGATGCTATTTCAGATTCTATAGAGAATTATATCACAGCTACTGAAACTTTAATTTGGTATGCCGATGCAGTTAGTGCACTACCAATTGCTACACCTATAATAGATACGAGTATTGCTTCGGTAACGGCCTATTATGTAAGCCAAATAAATGTTGAAGGTTGTGAAAGTGATCGTGTTGCAATAACCGTTTCAATATTAGAAATCGAAACACCAATAGTTACAGATGTCGAATTTTGTAAAGATGCCATTGCTGATTCCATAGAAAATTATGTCACAGCTACCGAAACCCTAGTTTGGTATGCAGATGCAGTTAGTACACTACCAATTGCCATACCAATAATAGATACAAGTATTGCTTCGGTAACGACCTATTATGTAAGTCAAATAAACGCCGAAGGTTGTGAAAGTGATCGCGCTGCAATTCTTATAACTGTAAATGATGTTACAATAGGAGCAACCAATACCATAACCATAACAAGTAATGAATCTGTAAATTATAATATTACGACAGGTTTTGGTTTGCCATCAGGAACATTTACATGGGAAGCGGCAGATAATGTTAGTGTTAATGGAGAAATAATAACAACTTCAAGTGATGATAATATTGCAGATGTGCTGGTTAATACTTCAATAATACCGCAAACCGTAATATATTCAATTAATTCGCAAAGTAGTAACGATGTTTGTGGTGGGTTATTTCAGTTAGAGGTTATAGTTAATCCAACGTGTTTGCAAGTGCCATTAAAACCTGTAACAACTTCAGCTCAGTTTTGTTTAAACACTACGGCAGATTCAATGGATAACTATGTTGAAGCAATAAATACTGTAATTTGGTATGAAACCGCAATAAGTCCTGCTCCAATTGCAATGCCAATTATAGATACAAGTGTTGTTATAAATCGATTTTATTATGTAAGTCAGATAACAACAGATGGATGCGAAAGTGATCGGGAGCCTATAGAAGTAATCGTTAGTGAGCCCGGAATAGGAACAACAGATTCTATTACAATAAATAGTGGTGATGTTGTTAATTATGATATTATGATAGGGTTTGGCTTACCAACGGGGACGTTTTTTTGGGAAGCAACAGATAATTTAGAGGTAACAGGAGAAACATTAGTGACTTCTGGAGATGCGATTATAACAGATGTATTAATAAATACAACCACTGTAACTCAAACTGTAATTTATAAGATATATACTTCGGGAGGAAGTTTGTGTGGTTCTGTTTATGAGTTAGAAGTTATTATAAATCCACCAATAGTAACAGACGATAATACCGTGAGTATTATTGGAGATGCTGTTGTAGAAGGCGAAGATATTGTAGTTACTATTGTTTTGTTACAACCTTCTGCAGTAGAAACGATATTTACAATTGGTTTTACCGAAATTACTGTAACCGATGGTGAAGATATTCTCTTGGATCCTATACAGGTTATTATTCCTGCAGGTGAAACCATTTCAACTTTTATAATGCCAACGATAGATGATGAAATTGTTGAGCCAACCGAAACATTTAATATCTATATTATGAGTTTAGATTCTGGTGATATAACTGATATTAGTGCTACGGCTATAGGAACTATTTATGATAATGATGAAGATGATATCGATGTTATTACAGAAATTGAGATTCCTAAATTTATAACACCCAATAATGATGGTGTTCATGATTATTGGGAATTAGGAAGATCACTTCAAGATAAAGTTAAAGTCGTTTCTATATACGATCGCTACGGAAAACTCTTAACGCAGCTAAACCAAAGTAAAACGAAGTGGGATGGTCGTTATAATGGGTATTTAATGCCTTCTTCAGATTATTGGTTTAATATCCAATTAGTAGACGGAATTCAATATAATGGTCACTTTTCATTAAAAAGATAGACATGTATTTAATAAAACACTATGTATTCGTTTTATTTTCTATGCTTGCCTTAAATGGTTTAGCTCAAAATTGTAATGACACTATTTATAAAGGAGAAGGCACCTTTTACGGCGGTATCGCTGGGAGTTCTAGCGGAAATTGTTCATTGCCAGTTGAGACAGGTGACTATTACCATTGCGCTATAAATAATAGTCAATATGATACTAGTAATGCTTGTGGTTCTTTTGTAGAAGTAACTGGGCCCAATGGAACAATAACACTAAAAGTAGTAGATCGTTGTCCTGAATGCTTACCAGGAGATATAGATATGACTCAAGAAGCTTTTAGTGAAATTGCTAATATAGAAGATGGAAGAGTTCCTATTTCTTGGCGGTTTGTTCCAGCTAATAGTAACGAATCAATTACCATTAATTTTAAAACAGGCTCTAGTGAATTTTGGACTGCCATTCAATTTAGAAATATTGTACATGCTATTGCATTAATGGAATATCAAAAACAAGACGATTCTTGGCAATTAATAAATAGAGAATTATATAATTATTTTGTAGAACCATTTGGGATTCCTTCTCCAATGAATCTAAGAATAACATCGGTTTTAGGAGAGCAACTCATTTTTGATAATATTACTTTAAATGTAAATGAAGACTATAATACAGGACTCCAGTTTTCTACGCCAAGTGAATGTTTAGAACCACTTTCTATTCCCGAGTTTAAATTAGAACCTATTGTTTTGTATCCCAATCCAACTCAAAATGTTTTAAATATTAAAGGAGGTTTCGATTCTTGGCTTTTGTTAGACCTAAACGGGAAATTAATCTATAAAGGAAATACAAAGAAAATTGAACTTCAGGAGCTAACCCAAGGTCTGTATTTTTTAAATATTCGAGAACAAGTTATAAAAGTGATTAAGTACTAACCTAAGTTGGATATAAGAAATTCACGTCAATTCGTCCCGAAGCTTCGGGATCGACTTTAGGAGAAGTGTATCGAGAACAGTGGATTGGTATCAAAAATTTATTCTCGATACTATTTTTTTTCCACTGTGTTACAAAAAAATCACTCGAATTGACGATTTTTGATCACTAACATCTTTATACCGAATTGAGTTTATTAGTTTGTTTTTTACTAATACGTTCTAATATTTTTTTGTGCTTCAGCAATTTTAGTAGCTTCAAAATGATAAATTTTTTCGAAACCATTTTCATCAGCAATTACTTTATAACAAATGCCATTATTTGTGTTTGTTTCTTGTTTTACAACAGTGCAATTTAATGAGTCTAATATAAAATATTGTTCAGAAACATTAACGATAGACCATGCTGTAGCGCAAGATTTACCGTCTCTATTATCAATAATAGATTTTAATAAACCGGTTTGTATTGTTTTATGTTTATTAGCATTTATTGTATCGTTTAATTTTGAATACGTTTGCTCTAAGGTTTTGTGTATAGATAAATCGGTATAATCTAAGCTCAATATTTTTTTCGATAAGAATATAATACTATCGTTTCTCGAGTGGAATTTATTTTCGTATAATCTTCTTTTTAGATTAGACATTTTAGTTCTTGACTTGTATGTGATTTTAAACTGATCGCTTTTAATAAAATTTTCTCTAAACTTTTTATAATCAATAGTTGTAATGCCGGCTTCAATAGCTTTTACTGCTTTACAATACGAGTCATCAAAATTAGGAATGTTTATATGTACTTCATTCTGACCATTCATAATGTAAAAACAGAAGAGGAAGGCAAAAGGCGCAAATTTCTTTAGAAATAGATTTTTAAGAGAAAATTTTAATGAATGTTTTTTGGGGTTATTCATTTTGAATTGAGTTAAAAATTAGACAAAAACGTAGGCAAATACGACTAATTTGTAACAAAAATCATATTTGGGGTATTACTAATATAGTAAAATTTCTATTTAAAGCAAACAATTTCAGTAGATTAACTGTTGGTTTTGAGTTGTTGTAATTAATTATACAAATCTTTACACTTACATACAGGTCTTAAGAAATCAAACTTGTATGACAGTAATATTTCATGAGATCCAGAAGTAAAATTACTTAAACCAGAAGTAATAAAATCGTAAGCATATCCTGCTGTAAATTTTTCTGTTATTTTAAAATCTACTATTGCAGCA
>CALGLR010000043.1 GCA_937959395.1 uncultured Flavobacteriaceae bacterium
CAACTTCAGCCGAATCGTTAATACATGGCGCAATAGCCGCGACAGTATATAGATAGGTATTAGAAGTATCTATATTAGGATTAAAAATACCAGTCCCACTAGCAAGAGCAGGATTCCAAGTTCCTCCAGGATCAGCAGTAACACCAAGTAGAGAGAAAAGATCAATAGGAGCGGCAGAAGTACAAATAGAAAGAGTCGCGTCTTCACCAGCATTAACAAGAGGATTAACCGTTACAGTAATTGTAGCTGTATCCGGAATACAAGGCGCAATACCTTGTACCGTATAGGTGTAAATTCCAGGAGTGTCAATAGAAGGATTAAATACTCCAGTAGTACTATTAAGAGTGGGTGTCCATATTCCTCCAATATCAGGTGACCCTCCTAGTATATTAAAAAGATCGACAGCGTTATCATTATTACAAAGCGCAATAGTATCATTATTACCTGCACTTGGAGAGGCATTCACATTCACTAATACATCCGCCGTATCATTAGGACAAGGAGCTGTTCCAGTTAAAGTATAAGTATATCTACCAGCAGCATCTAAGTTAGGATCAAAAATACCAGTTCCACTTGTAAGAGTTGGTGTCCAAATACCACCAGGATCAGGAGTCCCATTTAAATTATCAAAAAGATTAATAGGACTATCAGTTTCACATAATGCGACATTACCATTAATACCTGCATTAGGTTCAATATTAATTGAAACTACCACATTGGCCGCAACATCAGGACAGGTATTATTGGAAGCAATGGTATAGGTATAAGTATCAGCAGGATCTATAGCAGGATCAAAAACACCAGAACCACTTGTAAGAACAGGCGTCCAAGTACCACCAGTATCTGGTGTGCCACCAAGGCTATCGAATAAATTTACAGCAGTTCCTGTATTGCAAAGTACTAGTGCACCATCTGTACCTGGATCGGATGTATTAAAAGGTTCTCTATAATCTACATCATTTCCAGGAGTTTGGTTATCTGGAAGTGCAGTTGGTACTTCATTTCCATCAGTAGGATTAGTAACAGAAGTTGTTGTTCCTAAAACGATAGTATCATAGGCATCATCTAATCCGTCATTATCTGTATCTGTGCCAGAAGCAATAGTATTAGCAATACCATCACCATCTGTATCATACCCTTCAATATTATCACCTAAACAATCATCATCAGAATTTAAATCTAAATAATCTGGCAGCGCATCTCCATCTGTATTTATAGGAGTTATGGGATTAGCCCCCATATCGTATATGTCATCTACACCATTTTGATTAATGTCATTTCCGCTAGGTGCGATGTAAGTGAGCGTGAGTTGCGCTTCAATATTATCTTGAATACCGTCATTATCTGCATCAATATCAATATAATCGGGAGATTCAGCTGCATCTGTATCTATAGGTGTTGTTCCACCAGAAGCAGAAACGGGAACACCATTAGCATCAACAGGTCCATCTGCTATTCCATCATTATTAGCATCAATTACATTGGGGTTTCCAGCTTCAACGATGTCATAAATTCCATCATTATCAGAATCTAAATCATAGATATTAGCTATACCATCGTTATCTGAGTCACAGAAAGTTCTACGAAATCTAACATTATCCATAGCTGCATCGTAGCCAGCAACACCAAAATTAATATTTCTAAGACATATAGTAACTGTCGTGGCATCTGGTAATGTTGTATAATCAAAACCAGCTTCTTGCCATCCATTGGAATTAAGGGAGAGATCTATTTGAGTATCTGATTGTCCTAAATTTGTAGTTATTCCACTTTGATTATCTGTTAGTGAAAAGCCAAAAATAGGAAAACCACCAGTGACATCATCTTTTATTACATTTAAAAAATAAGCTGAGAAGAAGTATTCTACATTTGGATCTACAATTAAGGTTTGACACCAAAAATTTTGATTAGGAATGTTTTCTGGGAAATCAAAAATTGCAAATCTTTCACCTTCTTGAGCAAGACCATTAAAGTTTGGGTTACAATTACTGGCATTTAAACCATTGGCAACTATAAAATAAGTGTCTGGTCCTCCTAATATTCCAGTCGTACAATCTCCATCATATCTACTATCGGAAATAAAATTAACATTACCAGATTCAAAACCTGAGTTAAGGGTCATGTTTGGTCCTAAAACTTTTTCAGGAAAATTGGCACTACATTGTGCATCTTCAACAGTGTCAAGAATTCCGTCATTATCATCATCAAGATCTATATCGTCACAAATTGAATCGTTATCATTATCTCCAATACATCCAGGTGGATTACAGTCGTTGATGATAACGGTCGCAGTACTGGAATCTGTACCGCAAATTGTATACCTGAATACGCTTGTTGTTGTAGGTCCAGGGTTTATAGAAAACGTAGCATTTACAGCATCAAATACTCCACCAATACCAGAATCTCTTGTCCATGTGCCTCCCGTATCCTCACCAGTAATTATATCAAAAAGGTTAATTAAATCATTTGAAGTATTACAAAGTGCAGTATCACCATTTAGTCCTGGATCAAAATCGGATTTGCGTAATAATTTTATATCGTCAATTAACATATATTCCGCACCCAATCCAGTAGTAGAAGTGGCACCTCCATCGATATCAGATATGAATTCTAACCGTTGACTAGTTGCATTGGCAGTGAAAGTTAGAGTGATTGTACTCCAAATCTGGTTTCCTGGCCCCAAGTAGGGGTCTCCAGGAGAAAATTGTCTATCTCCTCCAAACTCTACAATCCACCTTGCAGTTGCTCCAATTGGAGTTGATTCAATAGCATTAGCGGGATCATCGATTAAACCGCCGTGAGTTTGTTCAAACGTTACATCATATTCATCTCCAACGACTAAATTATTTACCGTTGCGAAAAAAGATTCTCCTAATATCTCTAAAGAAATTCCGCCAGCAAAAATACCACCCTGGTTTGAAGGCGGGCATAAAGGAGCTGCAAATGAAGTAGCAGATCTTGGAATATCCCATGAATCTGGTGTTTCTACGCCATTACTCCATCCTCCTCCTGTAACATTTGCATTGTAATTATCATCAGTACTAGCTATACCAGCTAATGATTCGAAGGTGCCATCTGCACTATCTATAGGGACATCGCATTGCGAATAAAGTTTATTAGAGATAATAAGGGAAAATAATATTATAAATATATAACTTGAAGTTAAAATATTTTTCATTTGCGTTATGAGTTTAATTTATGCAACCAAATTATTTCTCATATGACTTTTGCGATTTGAGAGTTCGTTTAGTTGTTAGGATTAATCAATCAATTATCGTAAAATTTTACGAGTTCAAATTTATGAAAGATTTATAAGAATGGTTTAACAATCAACCTAGTAGATTAACTCTTTATCGAATAATAATAAGTGCGCAGTATTTTTAATGCATTGATAATTTATAAGGCCAAAAGGCGTCTTAAATTATCAATATGATAATATAATCATATTATATTGTTATATTACTAACGTTTTAACGTAAAATGTGCTTTAAATTCTTTTCTTTCATCAGTATTTGGTTCTCTATAATCTACTGTGAACCAATAATCACTTGTTGGTAAAGTTTCATTATTATAAGTGCCATCCCACCCAGTTCCAAGGGGACTTAATTCTTTTAAGAGCTTACCAAATCTATTAAAAATATAAATTTTGGCATCTGGCTGACTCTCAATACCTGTTATTTTCCATGTATCATGATAGCCATCGGCATTTGGCGTAAAGTATGGAATATAGTCTATAACTAGAATCGTAACACTAGATTCTCCACATCCATTAAGATCCCTTGCAGTAATGGTATGTTCTCCGGCAGTAACATCTTCAAATGTATACGTATTATTATTTGGAGTGTTAAATACCCATGGTCCATTATCTAAGCTGAATTCATAAAAGGTAGTTACAGAACCACCATTAGAAGCTGTTGCTAGAATTGTATTGTCTTCAACAAAAGTTAAAGATATTTGTTGAGCAGTTAATATTGGAGGAGCACTTTCTATAACGACAGTATTTATTCCATTAGATACACAACCTGTAGTATTATCAGTAACAATAACACTATAATTTCCAATTTGAGGAGGAGTAATACTACCATTAATTTCTCCAGCTATTATAACACCATCTAAAGACCATTCGAATGTGTAATTTGCAGTAGTTAAACCCGTATTTATAATAGGAGGAGGAATGACTTGAGTACCATTAGGGTCAATACATATGGTGTAAGAATCATCAATTGTAAATGATGGTATTGGATTTACTTTAAGAACGACTTCTGAAGTATTATAACAAGAAGTTGCAATATTTTCTACTCTAGCAAAAATGGTTTGTGTATTAATCGTGTTTTCATAAGAAGCTGGTAATGCATTTATTCCGTTATCAGCATCATTTTGTGTTAAATGATAGCTTACAGTAAAGTTAGCTGGGGCTTGTGCAGGCCCTAAAACGATAGCATTTCTTGATATTAAATTGAATACAGTTGAATCGTTAGTAGGATCTCCATCAAACTCCATGTTATCATCACATAATTCGTAAGTATCTGGATTAGCTATAACTCCATCTTCTAATTCTATATTAAAAGTAATACTAGTGTCAATACAGCCAGTTGTTATTTCTCTAACTCTAGTGAATATAGTTTGCGGATTAGCAATATTATTATACGGACTAATTAAAGGGTTAACTCCAGTATTTGCATCTGGTTGGCTAATATGATACGTCACTGTATAATCTAAATTATCTGCAGTAATTAATGTAGTTTGTTGTTCTAAATTAAAAGCTTCAACAGTATCATTTCCAGTATCACATAGTCTTAAATTATCAGGCTGAATAAGAGTTAAAGTATTGTCAAAAGTAACAACAACTTGAGATGCGTCATCTAAGCAAGGTGCTATAGCGGCTACGGTATAGGTATATGTTCCAGCAATATCTATTGTAGGATCAAAAATATTGGTACCACTTGTAAGAGCAGGAGTCCATATTCCTCCTGTGTCTGGTGTTCCTCCTATTAAATCGAACAAATTAACTGTATTTCCAGTATCACAAGTACTAAGTGCTGCATTTTCACCAGCGTTTACTGCAGGATTAACTGTTACTGTTGCTTCACTTCTTGCTTCTCCGCAACTTGTTGAATTTATAGTATACGTATAGGGTCCTGCTGCATCCAAGCTAGGATCAAAAACGCCAGTTCCGCTAGTTAACATTGGAGACCATGTGCCACCAGTATCTGGTGTGCCTCCAAGACTATTGAAAAGATCGATAGCATCATTATTATTACACAAAATAACCGTTCCATCTGTGCCAGGATTTGGTACATTTATGATATTAACTATTACTTGGGCACTAGCATCTGAACAACTAGCAGGACCATTAATAGTGTAAGTGTAAGTATCAGCGGGATCAATATTAGGATTAAAAACACCCGTTCCACTGGCTAAAGGAGGCGTCCATGTTCCGCTTGCATCAGGTGTTCCACCTAAAATTGTAAATAAATCAACAGGATTATTCGTTTCACAAATTTCTATGTTTCCATCTGTTCCAGCATCTGGTGTTGTATTGACACCAACTAAAACTTCGCTAGTATCATCTGCACAACCAATCACCGATACTGTATATGTGTAAATACCAGCATTATCGATAGATGGATCGAAAATACCCGTTCCACTTGCTAAATTAGGTGTCCATGTGCCTCCAGTATCTGGAGTACCTCCTAGTAATGTGAATAAATCAACAGCATTTCCACTATCACATAATGTAATAGCGCTGTCTAAACCAGCATCAGGATCATCTATTAAATTTACTATTATTTGAGAAGTATCATCTGGACATGGATTGGTTCCTGCAACTGTATAAGTGTATGTGCCACCAATATCTACTGTTGGATCGAAAACGCCAGTTCCACTTGCTAAATTAGGTGTCCATGTACCTCCGGTATCAGGATTTCCTAATATTAGTGTAAATAAATCTATAGAAGTACCAGAACTACAAATGTCTAAATCACTATCTTCTCCTGCATTTGGAGTCGAATTAATTGTTACAACGACATCTGTGCTTGAAGAAGCACAACCTGGGAATGCAATAGTATATGTATATGTATTAGCAACATCTATTGATGGGTCAAAAATACCAGTTCCACTTGCAAGTGGAGGCGTCCATTCTCCGCCAGCATTTGGAGTACCTCCTAAACTATCAAAAAGATCAATGGCATTATCTGTTTCACACAAGCTAACAGTACCATCTGTTCCTGTATCTGGATCTGTTCCTAAAGTAATAGTGATTTCAGCTTTTCTTTCAGGGCAATTTCCAATTATAGGTAAGGTATAGGTATATACACCAGCTGTATTTACAGTTGGATCAAAAGTTCCTAGCTCACCACCAGTTAAAATACTAGGTCCAGACCAATCGCCACCTGGGATAGCTGTAAGTACTAAACTATCAAAAAGGTTTATAGGCGTTGTTAAACCCGAACAAAAATCAAGTTCGATTTCTTCTAACAACTCTTCAAATTCATCTCTAAAATCGACATCATCTCCTGGATTGTGATTGTCTGGTAATGCGGTAGGGACTTCATTCCCATCTGAAGGATTAGTCACTGAATTAGCAACATTAAGTACAACAGTGTCATAATTATTGTCTAAACCATCATTATCTGCATCTGCGCCAGCAGGAAGTATATCAGCAATTCCATCTTGATTAAGATCGTAAGCTTCAATATTATCATCTAAACAATCATCATCAGAATTTAAGTCTAAATAATCTGGAGTGTTATCTCCATCTGTATCTTCAGGAGTTACAGGGTTATTTGCCATATCGTAAACATCATCAACACCATTTCGATCTGTGTCGTTTCCGCTAGGTGCGATATAAGTAAAAGTTCCTTGTCCTTCTATATTATCTTGAATGCCGTCGTTATCTGCATCAATATCTAAAAAATCAGCAAATGTAGTACCATCTGTATTTACAGGAATTGTTCCAGCTCCGGCAGAAATAGGAACCCCATTTGCTCCTACAGGACCATCTGCAATACCATCATTGTTTGCATCAATAACTGCTGGATTACCAGCTTCTATGATATCAAAAATACCATCGTTATCACTATCTAAATCTAAATAATTAGGGATTTCATCTAAATCGAAATCACATTCTAATTGTGCAAAACGAATGTTATCTATTCCTACATCATTTCCATTTCCACCTTGTGGTTGTTGATTTGTAATTAAGAGAGTTAAAAAGGTGGTTCTATCGGCATTAAAATTTAATAATAATGTTCTCCAAATATCATCATTTAGAACACCTAAAGCAGTAGAAGTTGTTTGGAAAATAGGAGGAGAGCCTGGTGGTAAGTTTTGATCTATCAATTCTAGATCTAATATAGGAGCATTTGCACAGCCTCCATCGCATAATCCTGCTATATCTATTCTAAAGTTATATTCTGTACCATTTTGAATAGGTATGTCTGTAATTCTATATATAGGCTGATCTACATAACCATTATTAATATTAATTGCTAAGTAACGTCCATCTATATCTCCACTTCCGTCTGAGTTTGCAATAGGGTTAGCATTTGTCATGACAAATGTTGGTTCAAAATTATCTGAAGTTCCAAAAAAGGTTGAAGTTCCAACGTTATAAAACCCATCATTAGGCCATATAGGTGAGCGGTTGTGTCCTACTACGTTAGGATCTGTAGTTGGAACATTACCTTGTCCAAAATCGATATCTACTATAGGTCTTGTTTCGGTTAATGTTCCTGCGGTACAAATGGCGTTTTCTACAGCATCTAATATACCATCGTTATCATCATCTAAATCCACATCGTTGGGTACACCATCATTATCAAAATCTAAATCTAAACATTCTCTAACTGTAACTTTCGCTTCAGCATTAGGACATGGCGCATTGCCATTTATAGTGTATATGTATTCGCCAGGAGCATCTGTACCAACAATAAAATCACCATTTCCTCCAGAAAGTGGTGGATTCCAAGTCCCTCCTGCATCAGGAGCGCCTTGTAATATATTAAAGAGATTAATGGTTCCAGCCTGATTACATAGTAATAAACTGCCATCTGTTCCTGGGTTTGGAGAATCAACCACGACTATATCTATGGTTTGATTAACTCCATTTACTTGAAGTTGTATTGTACTGCTTTGTTGCAGGTCTGTAAGTAATAAAAAAGAATGATCATCACCTTGGCCTGAACCTCCTTGACCAACTGGCCATGGGTTATAGTTTTGTCCAGTAGTTATGTTAGTCCAATTATAATAATAACCTGGATCTGGTGGTGTAATTGTAGCATTGATTTGTATTGTAGTTCCTCTACAAATTGTAGTAGAACCGCCTCCATCAATTTCAAGATCTATTGCTGTTGGTGTTTGTCCGAATGTTGTCGTATACGTAAATAATAATACGAGGGTTGATAGTAAAAATTTAATATTCATTGGGTATACTTTTATATTAATCATAGCACATTAATTAACATATAAGCAAGTTCAATTCGCTCGGGGTTTAAATTTATATATTAAAAATATGTTTTGAATATATAATTTAATCAATATATGATACGATAAATACACATATGATAGATGTTTAAGGCTAAATGAAGTTATGAATTTTAATGAAACCGAATGGTTTTAATAGTTAAATGGTCAATAAATAAGGATATAATTATATCCTCAATTTTATAATCGTATTTATACGTATTTTGTCTTTATTTTATCAATAATAAATGAAGATGCTACAGTTAAATCTTGTTTGAAGGAATTATAAAGTTTTAATGTTTTAATGTAAAATGTGATTTGAAGTTTTTTTGTTTGTTTGTATTTGGATCTTTATAATCTAAAGAGAACCAATAATCGCTCGAAGGTAAAACATAATTATTATAGGTACCATCCCAGCCTAATCCTGTAGGACTTAGTTCTTTTAATAGTTTACCATAGCGATTAAAAATGTAAATTACAGCATCTGGTTGATTTTCTATTCCTATAATATTCCATGTGTCATGGAAACCATCTCCATTTGGTGTAAAATAAGGTATGAAATCTAATAATATTATTGAAGCGCTTGTTTCTCCACAACCATTAGCATCTCTTACGGTTATAATGTGTTCTCCTGCAGGAACATTTTCAAAAGTATAAGTGTTATTGTTAGAACTATTGCTTAACCAAGGCCCATTATCTAAACTAAACTCGAAAAAGGCTATTGTATTAGAGTTATTTGTCGCTATAGCTAAAACTGAGTTGTTTTCAATAAATGTTATAGAAACTTGTTGGGCTTCGAGAGTTGGAGGTGTGCTTTCAATAACTATTGTATCTCCTGTAGAAGAACAACCTGTAATATTATTAGTAACTATTACAGAATATGCTCCAGTTTGCAATGGAGTTATAGTACTATTAGTTTCTCCAACTAATAGTACACTATCTAGGTACCATTCAAATGTATAGTCATTATTATTCAACTCGGTATCTATTATAGGAGATGGTAATATGATCTCACCATTGTTATCTATACATAATACGTATTTATCTTCTAAAGAGAATAAAGGCAAAGGGTTCACCTTTAATTGCATTTGGGATGTAGCAAAGCAAGCGGTAGTATTATTTTCAACTCTTACAAATAGTATTTGGGGGTTTATAGTATTTTCATAATTTGAAGGCAAAGAGTTTAAAGAATTATCTGCATCATTTTGAGTTAAGTAATAAGTTACAGTATAATCTATATTAGATTGTGTAGGACCTAAAATAATAGGATTACGAGATTGTAAGTTGAAAGTAGTCGTATCGTTACTTGTATTATTATCGGTTTCTAAATTATCATCGCAAAGTTCATAAAAATCAGGATTTGCTATGACAGTATCATCTAAAATAAGATCAAAGTTAATAGTTGTATTTATGCATCCTGAATTTATATCTTCAACTCTTGTATAAATGGTTTGCGGGTTTGCGATATTATTATAAGGGCTAACAAGTCTATTCGTTCCATTATCTGCATCAAGCTGATTAATGTGATATGTTGCTCTATAATTTATATCATCAGCAGTAATAAAAGATGTTTGTTGTTCAAGATTAAATGCTTCTACATTATCACCGCCAACATCACAAGATATTAAATCATCAGGTTGTAAAGCATTAGGTATATTATTTAGAGTTATAATCACTTCAGCAGAATCTGTAGGGCAAGGAGATAATGCATTGACTATATAAGTATATAAACCTGGAGGATCAATTATAGGGTTATAAACACCAGTACCGCTTGTTAAAGCTGGTGCCCAGGTGCCACCATTATCTGGCGTACCACCCAATATCGTAAATAAATCTACAGAATCATCTGTAGGGCATAATGTAAGTGTACTGTCTTCACCGGCATTAACAGTTGGATTTATAACGACTATAACATCACTATTTACGATATCGCATCCAGGGATATTAATAGTATAAGCATAAGTTCCAGCAGGATCTATTGCAGGATCGAAAACACCTGTACCACTATTAAGAGCAGGAGTCCATACTCCTCCGTTATCTGGTGTACCGCCAAGTAAAGTAAAAAGATCTATAGCATTATCGCTAATACAAAGTTCAATATTTCCGTTTTCACCAGGATTAGGATTATTAGTAACAGATACCATAATTTCTGCAGAATTACTTGGACAAGGGGGTGTTGCGGTAATAGAGTAAGTATATGTACCAGGAGTATCAACAGCAGGATCAAAAACACCAGTACCGCTATTAAGAGGGGGACTCCAAATACCTCCATTATCAGGAGTGCCACCTAATACTGTAAAAAGATCTACAGAACTCCCAGAATTACATATTGAGAGTGTGCCATTTTCACCAGCATTTGGTGGAGTAGAAAAGGTAACAATTACGTTTGCTGTGCTGTCAGGACAAGGTGCTCCGCTTACTGAATAAATATAGGTGCCAGCAGGATCTATTGCAGGATCGAAAATACCTGTACCGCTATTAAGAGCAGGAGTCCAAGTTCCTCCTTCATCTGGAGTTCCTCCAAGACTAGTAAATAAATCAATAGTAGAAGTATTATCTATACATAGTGTAATCTCTCCATCTAAACCAGCATTAGGATTTGTTGGACCATTATTTGTTACTTGTATATCGTCACTTACTGTAACAATTTCATCATTACAATTTGTATAAGTTACTTCAGCAATGTATGTAGTTGTAGCCGAAGGGCAAACATTAACAGTTGTTGTATTTCCAACAGTATTTCCATTTTCATCATACCAAGTCAATACATAATTTGGAGTTCCATTTGGAGTAAAACGCCAAGCTTCTTTTGTTGTTGTCCATGGGCTGTCTGAAGTATTTCTTCCTGGCGCTACAAATGCAGTATCTCCAGGATTGTTTTGAATACCTATAATTGCATTTCCATCATTCCATGCATTACAAGTTGGTTTGTCTTTTACATATACCTCTATAGTATTAGTGGTTTCATATAGTATAATTTGAGAAGTAGAAATTAGATTATTACAACTAAAGTTAGCAATATTAGCAAAAGATAAAACAAAGGTTCTACAAGGTGCAGCACCCATAACATCCCAAGCTATTTCAGGATTAGAAACTAAAACGCTAGGGTCTATATCATGACCAACTCCAAAAATATTTACTTCTCCTAATGTAGGATTTGCTTCATTAGGAATGTCTTCAGTAAATGCCCAATCGTTATCAAGATCTGTTGGGTCTACGTCAAATCGTAATACGCCATTAGAACCTACTTGAATTTGATTATAAGTACTTTCGAAAAAACAAAAATCAAAAGGTAAATTTACCACTCCAGACCAAACATCATCAACACCAACACCAACAGGATTAGCTAGACCAATAAAAGGAAAAGGGGGAGCATAAGGTATTGCAGCAACTTCATAGGAATCAGTCTGCCCTGTATCTAAAAAGCTAGCCGTTAAGTCTACACAAGGATTTGTTGTACAATCAATAGTTACATCTGCTCCAGCATTCACATTGGGGCAACCAGGACCTTGAGCAGCAGCTTTAAAAGTAAAAAATAATAACAAAAATAATAACAAAGTAATAGCTCTATTATTACAATAGAAATGTTCTGAGGGTAACAAATATTTCATTTAACTTGGATAATTAATTAATATTAATTGTAGCAAGTTTTTTTAATCTAAAATTTTTCTTTTTCGTTTTTATATATACGTAAAGATCTGATCTTTAGATTGTTTTGAAATACGATTTATTAATTTTTATGTTGATTTTTTATTTAAAAAAGAAAAAAGCCAAAAAAATACTGTTAAGACGCTTTTTTTCGAGCATATTATTCTGTAGTTATTTTTAATATCTCTCCTCATATAAATTAAAAAACCTTCAAAAGTAAAATTTTGAAGGTTTTAATCTAATAATCTTGCCTCCTAATTTTAGGTAGACACAAATAAAAAGGGTGAATTAATTACTTATTGAACCCGATCCTGTAACTTTCGAATCTTCGCGTTTTGGGTTACCTTTATATTCAATATCTCCAGAGCCAGTAACTCTAGCTTTAAGTTCATTGTTACAAACGACCATAACATCACCAGAGCCAGTAACTGTTGCTTCAGTATTGTTTGCTTGTAAATTAAAACCATGAAAATCTCCAGAACCAGTAACATTGGCTTTAAGAGTATCAGTTTTTCCATTTAAAGTAATGTCGCCAGATCCAGATATGCCAGCTTTAATAGAACTCGCATCAATATCTAATACAATATCTCCCGAGCCTGCTAATTTTACTTCAAAGTTATTTGATTCAATTTTATCTTTAGTATTAACATCTCCAGATCCAGACAGAGAAACTTTGTCTATATCTTTAAAAGGAATTGTTATTGTTATCGTTTTATTGTGACTTGTTTTTAGGTTGACTCCTTTTTTTGTTTTTATTGAAAGCGTATTCCCTTCTGTTTCTGTAATGATGTAATCTAAAAGGTTTTCTTCACCTTCAATTTTAATAGCGCCCTCTTCTCCTTTTACTAAAACGAAATCCATCCAACCAGCGCAACGAATAGCATCATAGTCTGAAGTGCTTCTAGTAACTGTTGTCATGTTTCCGTTTCCTTTAATAGATTTACCACCCCATTGTGCGTTGGCAAAATTTAATGATACTAAGGCCATTGTGATTAGTGCTAATTTTTTCATAAGTGTTTGTTTTTTGTGATTGATATATAATTAATTGCGATTGAAGGTGACACCTCCGTATTCTGAATTTATCCTAATGCGTTTACCAGAGTTCTCCGAACCATAGTATCCTGTATAATATTTATCAGATGATTCAATTCGTTTTTTTAGAAACTCTAATTGTTCGTCATGCTTTAAAGAGCCGTATTCTAATTCAATTTCGAAGTCGAAATGATAATCAGGATCAAAGCCTAATTTTATGCCTACATAGTCAGATTCAATAGAAACATTTCCAGCATTTTTAGTAAGACGCTCTATTTTTATAGAACCATAATCTGCATTAATTGAAACATCCTTGTAAACTTCTCCTATTTTAACGGTTAAATAATCTCCGTCTCCTTTCAAATTATTTACTTTTTCAACAGTCACTCCTCCATAATCGCAATTATAAATGACGTCTTCAGCTATTTCAATTTTAGATTTAGTATAATCTGCATTTATATCAATGCTATTCGTTTTAGAAATCGTAAAATCACTATAATCGGCATTAATTCTACCACTTTTAATATACTCGAAATAACAATTGTTTGAATAATCGAAGCTAATATCATTATTATCTGCTAATAATTCTTTAGTTGTTATTTTTCCATAATCGCAGTTTAAAGTAGCTTTTCCTTCCAGCTTTGCTAAATTAATTGCTCCATAATCGTTGTCTAAATCTACATTGTTAGTAATAGGTATTTTAACAATGTAATTTATTTTCATATTTACATTATTACTAGAATTCCATTTCCACCAAGAATTAGATTTGTTTTTTGAAAAATTGGTTATAGCAGAAACATAATCTGTAGAGGCATCAAAATTTACAGATATATCATCTAGTTTTTCTTGAACTTTTTCCTCATCATTACCACTAGTTTGAATTAGTATTTCAAATTCAATACGGTCTTCATTCCAAGTAACGATATCTAAATTACCATAACTATTATCAATCTTTAAGGTTGCGTTTTTGCTAACGTTAAATTGTTTTTTTATGGTTTTTTCTTTTTTGTATTTTCCTTTAAGTCCATTATGTGAATACATAATTACGGGAAGTAAAAAGAAAAGGAAGCTTATTTTATATAGTGTTGCTGTTCTCATCGAAATTTTGTTTAATTAGTTTAACGTCTTCAATACTTTTTAAAACTGTTTTTAATAGTTCTATACGATTATAAAAATTATCAATCATGGCATGAATAACGCGTTTATCATTACCACTCTCTTTAAGATCTATTTTAAATGTATTGTATTGTTTTTCAAGTGTTTTCATTTGTGTCATGGCATCGTTAATTAGCCATTCTGTTTCTGGAGCTCGTTCTTTTTCAATTTTAGAAAGTTCTTCTTCAATAACTGCAGCAAAAAAGCTTTGAGTTTCTGCCATTTTTGGAGAGACACTAGCTAAACCAGAAGGTTCTTCATTATTAGAAAAACTAAAAGTTAATGTTACTATTAATAGTATTGAAGCTGCTATACCTAATAAAGGTGCCCAAAGGTTTCTATTAGACTTAGAGCGACTAACAATTTGTTTCTGGTTTTGTGCATTTAACTTTTCTAGGAATCGATCCTTATGGCCAGAGTTTGGCGACTCAATATCGAAACCCTGTTCGAGGCGGCTAAACATATCTTGTAAATTATCTTTTTTCATGAAAAATTTATTTTTCATTCCCACGTAGGTGGGAATCTCATCTTTTATATTAAAACCCTATTACTGAGGTCATTTTTTTTCTTAAACTATCTTTTGCTCTAGATATCGTTGTTCTACAATTCGCATAAGATATATTTAGTATGGTACTTATCTCTTCATAATCATAACCTTCAATTAAATGAAGTGTTAATGCAACTCGATAATTATCTTTTAGTGTATTTAAAACGTCTATAACTTGTTTCACTTTTATATTAGAAGTTTCTGCATCACTAGATATGCCATCATTTTCATCTTCAACCTTATAAAGTAGATCACTTAAAGGCACTTCATCTAGCTTGTTTTTTTTGTTGTAATGTTGAATACTATTGTTTACTACAATACGTTTCAACCAAGCACTAAACGTTTTAATTTCCTTTAAGGTTTCCAATTTAGTGAAAGCCAATAAAAATGAATCTTGCATAACATCTTCAGCTTCAAAACTATCTTTTACAATACGAAAAGCAGTGTTGTACATTGCTTTGTAGTACCTGTTATATATCTCTAGCTGTGCAAATTGATTGCCTGAAATACATAGCTTTACTAGCTGTTCTATATTGTGGTTAGTTAATGTCAACTTTAATGGTTTGTTATTATAAAGAGGGAAGTTACTATTCTTTGTTACAGTTTTAAATAATTTTTTTTTCAAAAAAAATATTTTTGCTTTTTTTACGCTATATAAGTAACCATAAATTTTTAATTTATAAGATGGCATATAAATTGTCTAAATATAATAGCTGTAGAACATTGTTTATTTATTACCACTATGAAAATCAGGTAATAAGCAGTAATAAAGAATTTAAAAATTAAACAAAATCAAATCGTTATTAGTTATTTAATGACAGTTTGACTTATATATCTATATGAAAAAATCTAATGTTATAAGTTTTGACAGTTTGTCATTACAAGATTTTGATGAGAACTCTGAATTAATTCCTTTAATGACCCCAGAAGATGAGGAGGCCATTAATAATGAAGAATTACCAGAATCTCTGCCTATTTTATCTCTTAGAAATACGGTGTTATTTCCTGGAGTTGTTATTCCAATAACTGCTGGGCGAGATAAATCGATTAAATTAATAAACGATGCTAATAAAGGAAGTAAGGTAATAGGAGTCGTAGCTCAAAAAGATGAAGCGATAGAAGATCCTTTGGCTAAAGATTTGCATCAAGTAGGTACAGTAGCACGTATCTTAAAAGTATTAAAGATGCCCGATGGTAATACTACGGTAATTATACAAGGAAAAAAACGTTTTGAAATAGATACTGTTCTTTCTGAAGAACCCTATTTAACTACAACTATTAAAAACGTACCGGATAGTCGTCCTGCAAAAAAGAGTAAAGAATTTTCTGCAATTATAGAGTCTATTAAAGAATTAGCATTGCAGATTATTAAGGATAGCCCAAGTATTCCTACAGAAGCTTCTTTTGCTATTAAGAATATTGAAAGTAATTCATTTTTAGTGAACTTTGTGTCTTCTAATATGAATTTATCGGTAAAAGAAAAGCAATCATTATTGATTTTAAATGATCTTAAATCTAGAGCTTTAGAAACGTTACGTTTTATGAATGTAGAGCTTCAAAAGTTAGAACTTAAGAATGATATACAGTCCAAGGTTCAAAGTGATATGAGCCAGCAACAAAGAGAATATTTCTTACATCAACAAATGAAAACCATTCAGGAAGAACTGGGAGGAGTGAGTAATGAGGAAGAGCTTGATGAAATGAAAATTCGTGCTAAGACAAAGAAATGGAACGAAGAAGTAAAAAAGCATTTTGATAAAGAAATAGCAAAAATGCATCGTATGAATCCTCAAGTCGCAGAGTATTCTATACAGCGTAATTATTTAGATTTATTTTTAGATTTACCTTGGAATGAATTTAGTAAGGATAAGTTCGATTTAAAGCGTGCAATGAAAATTTTAGATCGCGATCATTACGGGTTAGACGATGTAAAAAAGCGAATTATAGAATATTTAGCAGTTTTAAAATTGCGTAATGATATGAAGTCGCCTATTCTTTGTTTATATGGACCTCCTGGAGTTGGTAAAACATCTTTAGGAAAGTCAATTGCTGAAGCATTAGGTAGAGAGTATGTTAGAGTATCTTTAGGAGGTTTAAGAGACGAAGCAGAAATTAGAGGGCATAGAAAAACCTATATAGGAGCAATGCCAGGACGAATTATTCAAAGCTTGAAAAAAGCAGGAACTTCTAACCCTGTTTTTGTATTAGATGAGATTGATAAACTGTCTAACTCGCACCAAGGAGATCCATCTTCAGCATTGTTAGAAGTGTTAGACCCAGAACAGAATAGTGAATTTCACGATAATTTCTTAGAAATGGGATATGATTTGTCTAAAGTCATGTTTATTGCAACTTCAAACAGTTTATCTACTATTCAGCCAGCATTAAGAGACCGAATGGAGATTATTAATGTTACTGGATATACAATAGAAGAAAAAGTAGAAATTGCTAAAATTCATTTACTTCCAAAACAATTAAAAGAACACGGTTTAAATAACACGCATTTAAAAATTGCAAAACCGCAATTAGAAAAAATTGTAGAAGGCTATACTAGAGAGTCTGGAGTGCGTGGTTTAGAAAAACAAATTGCAAAAATGGTGCGTTATGCAGCTAAAAATATTGCAATGGAAGAAAAGTATACGGTAAAAGTTTCTAATAAGGAGATTATTGAAGTATTAGGAGGTCCAAAACTAGAGCGCGATAAATATGAGAATAATAATGTTGCTGGTGTTGTTACAGGGTTAGCATGGACAAGAGTAGGAGGAGATATCCTGTTTATAGAATCTATTTTATCTAAAGGGAAAGGGAATTTAACCATTACTGGGAACTTAGGAAAAGTAATGAAAGAGTCGTCTACTATTGCAATGCAATATATAAAATCTAATGCAAAAGATTTTGGTATAGATTCTGATATTTTTGATAAATACAATGTGCATATTCATGTTCCTGAAGGCGCTACACCAAAAGATGGTCCAAGTGCAGGAGTAACAATGTTAACGTCTTTAGTTTCTCTATATACACAACGAAAAGTGAAAAAGAGCCTAGCAATGACAGGAGAGATAACACTAAGAGGAAAAGTACTACCAGTTGGAGGGATAAAAGAAAAAATATTAGCGGCAAAAAGAGCACGAATAAAAGAAATTTTATTGTGCGAAGAAAACCGTAGAGATATAGAAGAGATTAAACCAGAGTATCTTAAAGGATTAACTTTTCATTATGTTAGTGAAATGAAAGAAGTTATTAATTTAGCACTTACAAACACTAAAGTAAAAAATGCAAAAAAATTATAATTTATACGAACGCCATTAATATACTATAAGATAGCAAAAACAGTATTGGCAAATCCATTTAACTATTAAAAAGCAATAAAAAATTAACGTATGAAACTTATAGGATTTATTATAATCATTCTATTATCCCTTAATTCATTTTCTCAAGATTCTACAACTCTAGACGAAGAGTTTATCCCTATAACTATTGAAGAGAAAGAAGCCTTTATGTCTACCAAAACTGGAGAGTTTGTTTTTAGAGAACATGCTAAGACAGATGCTACAGCATTAAAAACAACTAATACAGGCGTAATATATACAGATGTTAAAACACATGCAGTAAAGAAAGGTGAAACTTTATCTGTAATTGCAAGGAAATATGGTTTATCTATTTCTGCATTAAAAACCCAAAACAAATTAGCCAAAACTGGGTTAAGTATAGGTCAGAAATTAAAAGTAGTTAAAAAAATACCAGTAAAGTCAAGTAGTCCTGTAATTGGAACTAGTGGCGAGGAGACTATTGTTGCTAGATTAAGACCCGGGCAAACACCAGCTTCTTTAAACGCACCTAGTGTAAATATAACCAAAGAAAAAGAAATAAAGGCCTCTGTAAATAATACAGTTAAATCTCCTATTCAAAAAAGTGAAGTAATTAAGAAAGATATTGTAGTGACTAAAAAAGAGGCTTCTATAGAAAAGAAAGAAGAGGCTATGAAAGTTATTACAAAGAAAAAAGAGGCTTCTATTGAGAAAGGTAATGCCATTAAGAAAGATGTTATAGAGACTAAAAAAGAAGTTTCTATAGAAAAAAGTGATGATATTAAAAAAGATATTGTAGTAACTAAGAAAGAGGTTTCTATTGAAAAAGGTAATGCCATTAAGAAAAATATTTTAGTATCTAAAGAAGATAAAGTAAAAAATATAGTTAAAACAACAGTTAAATCTTCGTATAAAGTAAAAAAAGGAGATACATTATATGGTATAGCTAAACGCTTTGGAATTAGTGTACAAGATCTTAAAAAAATAAACGGTTTAGTTTTAAATAAATTAAGCATAGGACAAGAGCTAAAAATTAATCAAAAATAAATTTCGTAATTCATCGTTTTAATATAGATTTAGTTATTTTGCATACTCTATGATTAGAAATTTAGTCTTATTATTTGTTTTGTTTTTTAGTGTTCATTCTTATGGGCAACTAGGAGGTAAGTCTACCTATCAATTTTTGAATTTGGTTTCTTCACCTCGTCAAGCAGCTTTAGGAGGTAAATCTATCGCTAATGTAGATTATGATGTTACACAACCTTTGTATAATCCATCTACAATTAATACAGAAATGCACAATCAAGTATCTGCTAATTTTACCAGTTATTTAGGTGGTATTTCATATGGTACAGCAGCTTATGCAAGAACCTTTAAAAAAGAGAAAGAAGTAGACGGGGAGATTAAAGAAATAAAAAACACGATTCATATTGGTATTAATTATATTGGTTATGGTGATTTTGATGGTTTCGATGAACAAGGTAATGCAACGGCTACTTTTTCAGGGAATGAAGCTGCTATTTCTGTAGGTTACGCTAAACAACTAGGGAATAGTAATTTTTATGGAGGTGCAAATGTTAAATTTATATCTTCTACGTTAGAACAATATAAATCTATAGGCGTTGCTACAGATTTAGCAATCTTATATTCTAAGTTAGAAAAATCATTTCAAGCGACAATAGTAGTTAGGAATTTAGGCACACAAATTACAACTTATGAAGATGTAAGAGAATCTCTACCTTTAGAAGTTAATTTAGGATTATCTCAAGAATTAGAAAATGTACCAATTCGTTGGCATTTAACTCTCGAAAATTTGCAGCAATGGCCTATTGCTTTTTCTAATCCTTCTAGAGTACAAACTGATTTAGAAGGTAACCAAACGCAGGAAGAAATTAGTGTTTTTGGGGAGGTTATTAGACATACTATTATTGGAGCAGAGTTATTTCCACAAAAAGGATTTAATATTCGTGTAGGTTACAATTTTAGAAGAGCTGAAGAGCTTAGAATAGAAGAGCAAAGAAATTTCTCAGGTTTGTCTGCAGGTTTTTCTTTAAAATTAAAACGATTTAGATTTAGTTATACACATGCCAAATATACAAGCGCCGCAAACTCGAATTTCCTTGGGGTGCAAATAGATTTAAAATAGTGCAAAAAATAACCATAGCAATAGACGGCTATTCTTCTACAGGAAAAAGCACAGTCGCTAAGCAATTAGCAAAGCATTTGGGTTATGTGTATGTCGATACTGGAGCAATGTATCGAGCAGTTACTTATTATGCAATGACTCACAATTTAATAGACGATACTCATTTTGATGTGGTAGGATTAGTTTCTAAACTAAATGAAGTCGTTGTTAGTTTTAAATTTAACCCTATAGCTGGTTTTGCTGAAGTCTATCTTAATGGACAAAACATTGAAAAAGAAGTACGAACTCTTGAAGTTTCTAGCCAAGTAAGTAAAGTTGCGGCTATCCCAGAAGTGCGTTACCAATTGGTAAAGCAACAACAGCAAATGGGGAAAGATAAAGGCGTGGTTATGGATGGTAGAGATATAGGTACCGTTGTGTTTCCATATGCCAAATTAAAAATATTTATGACCGCTTCTCCAGAGAAACGAGCAACAAGACGTTTTGATGAGCTTATAGGTAGAGGAGATGATGTTACTTATGAAGACGTGTTAAGAAATGTGCAAGAACGCGATTATATAGATTCGCACCGTGAAGATTCTCCACTTCGAAAAGCGGATGATTCTGTACTTATAGATAATACAGGTTTAACACAAGAAGAACAATTTAAATTAATCTTACTACTCGTAGAGCGTGCTTTTGAAGATTTGGAATAATACATTTTTATAATTAAAGACTAGGACTAATCTAGAAATCGAGATTTCAATTCTGGTGTAGGAATCATACAAGACTCCTTTTTGCCATACCATCTATAACGATTCTTAGCTATAAAATCATAAATCACGTTTCTAATAAATGCTGGGACAATAAGAAATATTGCTAACATATTTACAGGAAAACTTAAATCTTTAGCAATAAACAAAGCTGCTGATGATTTCACTTTAAGGCCACCTTTTTTAGAATAAAGTAGTATAGAATCTGTTTTAGAAGTATCTATATTAAATGTTTTAATAATATTTTTAGCAATGTTACTCTGTAGCGGAGCAAACATATACTTGCTTTGTTTATCATGTTTAATTACATATTGTACAGAGTTGTTGCAAAGATTGCATACACCATCAAAAAGAATTAAACGTTTATTTACAGGTAATTGGTTCATCATTATTTTTTAGCTTCCACGAGTTCTAATAGGTCTACATTAATAGTAGTCGTAAAAATACCATAATTTACAACAGCTTTACCTTTTTCAAGTGTATCAATGCTTCCTATAGCTCTTCCATCATACATTCTCACTCGGTCACCAATTTTTAAAATAGGTTTAGGTTTTTCTGGTACAATTTTCTTTTTTTTGTCTTCTTTTTTCTTTTCACGAATAACAGCAACTTTCTTTTCGGCTTCCTTTTTTATATGTTCCTTCTTCGTTTTTTCGTGTTTCTTTTGTTTTGTAGATATTTTTTTGCGCTTAGAGTTTTCAATTTGCACCAATCGAAATAACTCAGCCATTAGATCCCGTTTTTTATTATTATCTAAGTACTTTTCAGCCAAATCATTTACTTTTTGCCCTAAGTATATTAAGCGTTGATTACTATCGTATAACTCCTGATAGTTTTCAAGCTTACGTTGAACTTTTGCATTAATACCTTCTAACTTCTCAGCTTCAGATTGTTTTTTCTTTTCATTAATTTTTAATGATTCAGAGGTTTTTTCAAGTTTTGAACGTTCTTTTTGAAGTTTAGCAATTGTAGCATCAAAACGTACTTTTGAACGTTCTATTTTCTTTTTTGCTTTATTTATTAAGTTATAAGGAATACCGTTTTTTTGAGCGACTTCAAAAGTGAACGAACTTCCAGCTTGCCCAATAACTAATTTATACATGGGTTCTAAGGAACGTTCATTAAATAGCATATTCGCATTTAACATGTGATCTTTTTCTGTCGCTAACATCTTTAAATTAGCATAATGTGTCGTAATAATACCAAATGCTTTTCGATCGTAAAACACTTCTAAAAAGGCTTCGGCTAAAGCACCACCTAACTCCGGGTCACTACCTGTACCAAATTCATCTATAAGAAATAGCGTGTTTTTATTACACTTCTTTAAGAAGTAGTTCATTTGTTTAAGTCTGTAACTATATGTACTTAAGTGGTTTTCTATGGATTGGTTATCTCCAATATCTGTTAAAATACGATCAAACAAACATACTTTAGAACGCTCATGAACTGGAATAAGCATACCACTTTGAACCATTAGTTGTAATAAACCTACGGTTTTTAAAGTAATACTTTTTCCACCTGCATTAGGTCCAGAAATAACAATAATCCTATTTTCTTCATCTAGTCCTATGGTTTGAGGAAATGTTTCTTCTTTTTTTTCTAAATTATTAAGATAAAGTAATGGGTGATAAGCATCTTTAAATAATAGGGATCTATTCTCTGTTATTTCAGGAAGAATAGCGTTCATAGATTTTGCATATTTAGCTTTAGCAGCAATCACATCAATGTTGGTTAAAAACTCCTGGTAATCGCTTAATAAAGGCAAATACGTTCTAATATAATTGGTAACTTCTTTTAAAATACGAACAATTTCTTCACTTTCTTCATATTCTAAATTATTAAGCTCTCGAGAGTATCTTAATGTCGTTTCGGGCTCTATATATACAATACTTCCTGTTTTACTGCCACCCATTATTGCGCCTTTCACTTTACGACGATACATCGCTTTTACAGCAAGGACCCTTTTGTTTTCTACTACAGATTCTCTTATGTCATCTAAATACTCTAAATTGTGGTAAGTAGTTAATGCAGCACCAAAACTGGTGTTTATTTTTCCTTTTAAGCCATTAATTTCTTTGCGTATTGAATAGAGTAGTGGTGACGCATTGTCTTTTACATAATTAAAACGGTCGATCACACTGTCTATTTTTTCTATAATTACTGTTGTAATTTCTATAGAAGACGCATAAGTATTTAGACCAGAATAGTATTCTTTAAATTTTTTTAAAAACTTTAAAATCTCATTTACAGTTAATGAAATGGAGACTAATTTCTTTAAACTATGCGTTTCAAGATAAGTGTTTTCAATTCTAAGTAATTGTAGCTCTTTAGTAATAGGATCGAAACCATGATTAGGAATGCGGTTATCATTATCAAAAGAAGAAACATATTCATTTGTTAATTGTAATGCAATTAATAATTCTTCTTTTTCATCAAAAGGTTTTATTTCTAATGCTTTAAGGTTTCCTAAGTTGGTCACACAATATTCACTTACTTGATGCAAAACGGTTTGAAATTCTAAATCTTGTAATGTTTTTTCGTGAATATTTATCATTTTTTTTCTTCTAGAGGACTAATTTATTCATACTATGAACTATAATAATAGCTACAAATTTAGGTGTTTTTATTGAACTCATCTTGACTTTTTGTTTTTAACCGAAAATGAGATAAAATTTGTACAAAAGAGACACTTTTTGTAATACATAGCCTAGCTACGTGTAAGAAAAGTAATGAAATATGGGCGAATTTTAATCTTTTTTTAGGAAATAGAAAAAATAGAGATGAGTTCATTAAATAAAAATACCTCAAGACATTGCCTTGAGGTATTTTTTTAATTATAGAGTTTTTTACACTGTTGCTTATAAAGAAGCAAAGGTTTATTCTTTAATAATTTTCTTACTTAGCGTTTTATTGTTAGACGACACTTTTATAAAATATAGTCCTTTAGATAAGTCTTGTAAGTTTATTTGAGTTGTCTTATTTCTTAGGTCTTGTTGCATAATTACTTGCCCAACAACATTTGTTACTTGGATAGATGAATTATTTACTTCATTAAGAGACACATTAATAACATTAAAAAATGGATTTGGATATATACTAATATCTTCTAATACATTATCTGTTATACTTAGTGAACAACTATTAGAATCGACTAGACCAGCCAATGTTGCGATTATTCCCATTCCTAATTTTGATATTTTATGAAAGTAAGGTAAATCTAAAGTGCTTACTCTATCATTAGATGTATGATAATAGGGAGTTAAATCAGAAAAAGTAGCAGCTTCTGATAGCGCTATTGCTGAATAATTTTGATCCCAAAAACTAGAATGATCACTAGCTTCTATACCCGGATTGACAACGTTCGGAGTTAATCCAATTAGAGATGAATGCGTGTTTAATACATTAGTAATACCATTTACAAGCCCTTGAGAATTCGCTATATTCCTAGTTTGAATAGCGACATCATCATTTTGGTCCTTATCATAGCCAATCATATCCATATTTATAACACCTAGTATATTATCATCATTATTTGCGGCGTTATTAGCATAGTTTCTAGAACCAATTAAACCTCGTTCTTCTTCATCCCATAGTGCATAAATGATAGTGTTATCAATACAATATTGAGATAATATTCTTGCAATTTCTAATATTGCAGAAGTACTAGTAGCATTATCGTCTGCACAATAATCTGCTACAGAATCATAATGTCCGCAAATAATATAAATATCATCTGGGTTAGTTTGTCCAACTTGAGTGGCCACAACATTTCGACCCCCACCACTATATGGGCTATCATTTACTACTAAATTTCCAAAGCTATTGAATCGTTCAACTAAATAATCTGCAGCTAAATCATTTCCTTGAGAACTTTGGCTTACTCTATTTCTTATGGTTACAGGAGTATTATTAACAGTTGTACTTACTTCTCCAGAAAACTCATTTAAGAATAAATCTAAAGAATTGGTGTCTACTTCACTAATTAAGTCTCCAACAGTTTGCGCTGAAACTAGTTGATTCGATATAAAACCTAATAAAATTAAAGTGAATTTAATATGAGGGAATTTTTGTTTCATTTTTTTATGAATTATTTTTTAATATAATTCAAATGTATTGATTTTTAGTTGTTTAGGTGTTATTTACTTGTTGTTTTTTATCAGGAAATATAGTTGTTTTAACGATTTTTTTAGTTGAATTAATTATCAGAAGTATTTTAATAACAGATTTATGAATTACAAGTTTTTAGTTTTCAATACTATTTTTTTTAGATAAATTTAATGTTTGAATACCCATTGCAATCCCAATTACTATAACACAACCAAAGAAGTTTAACCATAAAAAAGGTAAATTAATATGTTCATATTGATCAAGAAGAAATAAAGCAATAACAATACCTTGCGTTATTAAGGCGCCTATAAAAACGGCATTAGCTTTCACAAACTTAAAGAAAAAAGCGAGAAGGAAAATACCCAATATATTACCATAAAAAATGGATCCAATAATATTTACGAGCTGAATTAAATTTTCAAATAGATTAGCTATAGAAGCTATTCCAATAGCAATAATACCCCATCCAAGTGTAAACCATTTAGAAATATTAACCATTTCTTTTTCAGTTTTTTCTCCAGTATTACGTTTGTATAAATCCATAGCTGTAGTAGTAGCTAAAGCATTTAACTCACTTGCAGTACTAGACATTGCTGCACTTAATATTACAGCTAATAATAAGCCTATTAAACCTCGTGGTAAATTATTAAGAATAAAGTGTAAGAACACATAATCTTTATCATTACTTTCTACTTTTATATTTTTTGCTTCAGAAGCTTTATTAATAAGTGCTTTACCTTTTTCTCTTAATTCTTTATTGGCAGCATTAAACTTTATAATTTCTTTTTCTGAAGTTGTATTTGCTGAAGCAATATAATTAGTAATACTTGCTTTTTTTGTGTTGAATAATGCTTGTTGCTCTTGCTGAATGGCTTTGTAATCATTTGCATATTCAGAGTTTAAAACCAATTCTGTTGCCGCTGGGTTAAAATTAACTGGAGTCGCGTTAAATTGATAAAAAACAAAAACCATAACTCCAACGAGTAAAATAAAGAACTGCATAGGTATTTTTAAGAGTCCATTAAAAATGAGTCCCATTTGCATCTCTTTTACCGATTTTCCAGACAGATAGCGTTGCACTTGGCTTTGGTCTGTTCCAAAATAGGACAACATTAAGAAGGTTCCTCCAATAAGTCCGGTCCAAACGGTATAGCGATTGTTTAAATCGAAAGAAAAATCGAGAATTTCCATTTTTCCGCTTGCACCAGCAATATCTAAAGCTTTAGTAAATGTAATATCTTCAGGGAGTTTATCTACAATTAAAAAGAAAGCGATAAACATCCCTGTAAAAATAACAGCCATTTGATGTTTTTGTGTGACACTTACAGCTTTTGTGCCTCCAGAAACAGTATAAATTATTACTAGAAACCCAATAATAACGTTTAGCAGTAATAAATTCCAACCTAAAACAGCAGATAATATAATAGCAGGTGCAAAAATAGTAATACCAGCAGCCAAACCACGTTGCACTAAAAATAAAACGGCAGCAAGTGTTCGGGTTTTAAGATCGAATCTGTTTTCTAAAAATTCGTAAGCCGTATATACTTTTAAACGGTGATATAATGGAATAAATACCATACAAATCACGACCATAGCAATAGGCAAGCCAAAATAAAATTGAACAAAACCCATACCGTCATTAAAGGCTTGTCCTGGAGTCGATAAAAAAGTAATGGCACTGGCTTGTGTTGCCATTACAGACAAACCAATTGTCCACCATTTAGAAGAATTACCGCCTTTTATGTATTCTTCTACATTTTTACTACCTCTAGTTTTCCATGTACCATAACCAACAATAGTAAGTAATGTACCTATTAAGACAATCCAATCGAGTGTTTGCATATTAATATACTTGCATTATGAGATAAAAAATAATAAGATAAGCTGCATTAGCAAGCAGTACAAGGGTGTATAATTTGTTCCATTTGTAGTTTTTCATTTCTTTTATTTAGTGTATCACTTCGATTTCGCTCAATTACCAATGTTACAAATCATAATTCTAGGTAACTGAGCGAAGCCGAAGTTATTGCTTTATGCTATTATCATTATTAATAGATTCTTTTCCAATAGAAAGTAGGTTTGCAAAAAGCCTATAAGCTCCAGGAACACCAGCAGGGAATTCTCTAAAAAAGCTTAGCCCGGTGTATATGTAATGCCCTTTTCCATGTTTTGCAACTAATAAACTTCCTTTTTTTGCAGTTTCTCCTTTATCGTTCATAGATAAAAGCGGTGTGAATTCTTTTCCCCATTCGCTAGGAAAATAAAGTCCGCGTTCTTGTGTCCAACCTTCAAAATCGGCTTTGGTGATTTTGTTAGGGAACGTCATTAAAGAGTGATTAGGATCTAGAATAGTAACCTCGGCAAATTCATCAGTAACACGATCTCTAGATAATTTTAATTCGTAAGGTGCAATTTTGTCTACTTTAACACGATGACGTGTATTGTATTGTACAATCATATTTCCGCCCTGTTCTACATAATCGAATAAGGTTTGTTGTTTAAAATTTAAAGCTTCAACCGTATTATATGCTCTAATACCAATAACAATGGCATCAAAACTCTTTAAGTTTTCTGGTGTAATGTCTTCGGGTTTAATAGTTGCCACATCGTAACCAATTTGTTGTAAACTCTCAGGAATAACATCACCAGCACCTTCAATATAACCTATGTTTTGACCTCGTTTTTTAATGTCTAAACGTACAACTTTACTTTCCGATGGCAATAATACCGTTTGATAAGGAATGTGATCGTAGTCAATCTCAATAAGTTCTTTTGAATAGGTTTCATTCCCAATGCTTACTTGAGGTGAAATAGTACCTTCACTTTGATTTTTTGGAGGAACTACTGTAAAAACTAATTCTTGTTCTTGCCCCTTGTTTTTAATAGAAACCTTTTGTTGTTCAGGATATACCGTCCATCCTTTTGGATAATTAAGTTTTACACTGCCTTCAAGATTGTTTCTTCCTGCTTTTACAACGACAGGAATTTCTTTTTGTTTATCATTTTCAAAAATGATTACTTTTTCAGATAGTCTGGCAGAAACTTCAGGAATAATTTCAAAAGGCTTATAAACTTCTCCTTTTACAGGGTCATTTGTTTTGTAAATTATTGGTTTTATAAATGATAATCTAATGTTTTCAATAACTAAATTAAAGGTAACATTTAGTGTGCGAGGTGTTTCTGGTTCACCTATTAATTTAGGATTAGAAACATTATACATTCCTAAGGATCCTTTTTCGGTTAACCAATACGGCGTTGTTGGTAATTGGTTTTTGTCGAATTGTAACGTTTCTTTGAAGTTGAACTTTTCGTTTTCAGAAAGTTTAATATTTTTTTCAATAGTAACGCCATCGGCATTTTTTAGACTCACTAAAGTCATTTCAGAATGACTTCTGTTAATGACTTCAATTGCTAGATTAACACTTTCATTTGCTGTAGAATGATTAGTATCTGCAGCAGCTTCAAGATATAAACCAGAACAAGCAGCTATAATGTTCTTAATGGCTTTAATTTTAATTGTTTTCCAATGGGTATTTTCTAATTCTTTAATTAAAAGGTAAGCTCTTATTAATTCTTTTATAGAAGCTGAAGGATTTTTGAAATCAAAACTAGTTTCCACTTTACTTAAAATGGTTCCTATTTCTTTTCCGCCTTTTATTCTATTCCAAGACGTATCGATACCATCAAATAGATTTGATTTGTCTTTAGGTAAATCCCCTTTAATTAATTCAATATATTCTGTTTGAGAACCGCGAGTTCCAGTATTTCCAAAACCTTGCGATTTGTGTTGACTTCTACTTAAAGACGCAATTTCGGTATTACTTAATCCGTTAGAAGCATAGTAAGTTCCAACATCAAAGTTTAGAAGATTTGTTTTATCTGCTTTTTCAAATTTTTCTTTACTACCGTAAAACCACCAAGAGGTATTAAAAAATAAGCGTTTTGGTTGCCAGGTACTCGTACGTTGTAATTGGTTAGGATATGCTTTTTTATCGTTAACTAAATCGAAAGCTTCAACACTTAACATCGCCGAACTCGTGTGATGTCCATGAGTTGATCCTGGTGTTCTATGATTAAAACGATTAATAATTACATCTGGCTTAAATTGACGAATAGCCAATACAACATCACTTAGTACTTCGTCTTTATTCCAAATAGCTAAGGTTTCGTCTGGATGTTTAGAGTATCCAAAATCATTGGCACGTGTAAAACGTTGTTCTCCACCATCTGTTCGTCTTGCAGCTAATAACTCTTGCGTACGAATAACACCTAAAAGTTCTCTAATTTCTGGACCAATAAGGTTTTGACCACCATCACCTCTAGTAAGTGATAAATAAGCTGTTCTAGCTTTTACATGATTTGCCATGTAAGAAATTAGTCTTGTATTTTCATCGTCTGGATGTGCAGCGACATAAAGTACAGAACCTAAGAAATTAAGTTTTTTTATAGACTCATGAATTTCGGAAGCATTAAGCTTTAGTGGTTGTTGCGATTGTGCTTTAAAAGTAATAAAACAAGCTAGTAGGAGAGTAGCAATTATTTTTTGCATTATTGTATTTCATTTTGAATGATATTCAAATATAAACAATAGCTTATTTAATTATTGATTTTAGTAATTCTTTAACAAACATGAATATTGAATAACGATTAACGAATTTCGAATGATGAAATTCCTATCGATTTGACGTCCAATATACATAAAATGTTAGGTCGAGCCTTTCGTCTCGAAACTTCGGGAGCGCTAAAAACAGGCTAAAGTCGAAACGGCTTTTAAATTGTTTAACAATTCCAATAATCGTAATGATTAATTTACAACGTCTTTTTCAAGCAAAGTCACAGCTTTTTGAAGGAGTAAGCTATTTGGATAAGTTACTAAATCGCCATTACTTTTTCTAAGGTGAATATGGAACGAACGAATATCTTCTATAATGGCAATAATTTCTAAATCTTTATCATGAATTTTAATCTTGTCTCCAATTTTATAAGGAAACGAGAAGAACATAATAACACCAGATGTAACATTACTTAATATAGACCAGTTGGCAAATAACGTAATACCTAATATTGCGAATACAGATGAAAATATTACAACTAACTCTTGTATTTTCAACCCTAAAACAAAGGCTTCAATAAGCAAGAAAACCATAAAAAAAGAGACAATAACATAACGACCTATTAGTTTTACACGCCCTTTGTTCTTTCGTTTAGAATTTGCCATTCGTCTAATAATAAGACGAGTAATGGATTGAAATATAAAAAAGAGACCAAAAATTATTAAAGAATTTATAATCTCACTTTGATTCGTTTTAAAAAAATGTTGCATACAGCAATGGTTTATAATGCAACAAAGATAGGTTAGACTTTATTTTAACAGAAGTGTTTTTCGTAAAACTTCGTCTTTATTACTGTTTTTATTCCAATACGCAGACTTTATAGTTTTTAGTTTAGTCGCTTTTGTAGTTAATCCATTTGTGATTTCTTCCCAATTTATAATATCATAAGGGAAATTTGGATTGAAATTTATACTTAAACTTCGGTTTAATTCTGGGATTTTAATAGTGTAGTTACCTGGTTTTAATTTAGCAGAAGCTTTATATGCTTTAATTGTTTTGTGCTTTAATCTAATATATTCTAAAGAAGGAATAATTTCAAAGTCATTAATTGGTAAACTTTTTGGATCAATACGAAGTTGTGTCCATAGCTCGTTTTCTAAAACGGCTTTTTTTAGATTAAAATCTTGATCTGCTTCACCTTCAAAATACGAATGCGCAACAATGTTAAATTGCTCCCTATTATTAACTTGTATATAAGTGTGACCACACCATTCTTGTATAGAGGCACTAACTTTTACCGCATGTGTATTATTTTGTACAGGGAAAAAGGTGCTTTGCATTATTGAATAGGGATAAATACCAGTATTAAACTTTTTCGTGCTATTTAATTTTAAAACAGAAATATTTGAAGAGTTATCCCCATCTGCTTTAACTTGTTCTTTTGCTAAAAAAGGTTCAGTAACGTATACTAAAACAGAGTGTCCTTCTCTAATTTCTCCATAGCGTGCTTGTTCTAGTTTATATGAAGTTAACTCAGCTTCTCCAGCGTACCAATATTTATTAAATTCTTCAGTTATAGGCTTAATGTCTTTCATTTCTGAAGCCTTTAAAGTGGTTTCAGTCGATGAATAATTAGAAGCTATTATTTGTGATTCTTTTTTACAAGATAATAGGACTAATAAAGTAAAGATGAGTGTATAGGTTGTATTTTTCATAACAGAAAATTTCTATGAACTCATTTAAACTTTTTCAATTAGCTAAAAAAATGTCCTTTTGCGCCCACTTTTTGTCTTTTTTTCGTTCCGTAGCGGTGCTATGCAACTTAAAAAAACACTTCAACTGGTCACAAAATGATTAATTTTCTCCTTAACTCAAAAAGTTTAGATCAGTTCTATTATAAAAATACGATTCTAAAAATCGTTTGCAATAGTATTTAACGTTTTATAAACAAGATGAGTTGGTAATCCCATGACATTAAAATGAGAGCCTTCAATTTTTTTAACACCAACTAAGCCAATCCATTCTTGAATACCATAAGCTCCTGCTTTATCCATAGGCTTATAATTTTTAATATAATGCCATATTTCTTCGTCCGTTAGAGTCGTTATGGTCACTTTAGTAATCGCATTTACTATTTTTTTAAATGTTGTACTTCGAAAGCAAACTGAAGTAATAACTTCATGAGTATCGCCACTTAGCGATTTTATGATATTAAAGGCATCTTGTTCATTTTTTGGTTTTCCTAATGCTTTATTATTATGCCAAACAATAGTATCACTAGTAACAAGTAAATCTTCTGTTTTCAATTCTTCTAAAAAAGGAATAGATTTTAATTCAGCTAAATAATCTGTAATCTCAGAATGAATAAGTGAAATGGGATAGTTTTCTTCTATTTCTTTTAACCGTATTTCAAAATCCAAATCTAAGTCTGTGAAAAATTTTTGACGTCTCGGAGATCCTGAAGCTAGAATAAGGTTTCGGTTTTCAAGTTTTTGTTTTAGCATTATTATTTATGTAAATTGTTTTTATAGATTATATTATTGTATATCCGCTTAATGTCCATTAGTTGTAATACTAGCTATTACTAGTCTATCGAATATTCTTTCTCCAAAATATCTTCGATTGAGCTTGTAGACAAACTCATTGAGATATAACTGTAAATATTTTTTCTTGAT
>CALGLR010000044.1 GCA_937959395.1 uncultured Flavobacteriaceae bacterium
CAGTTTTTGGAGTAGACTTCTTTATTCTCCTAAACCCGAATCTGAAAAAAGATTCCATTTAATAAAGGCAATGCACTCTTTAATGAGTTCATTAGTAAAATCAAATTTATATAAAAAAATGATTGAAAAAACATTTTATGATTTTTTTTAGTCTTTCTAGCCTACATATCTATTAATAAAATTTAGAAATTATAGTTTAATTCCACAGTTTCTCAAATCGACTACTTACAATTCTAGTATAATTCACTGTATGTTTTGGGTCTCTATGTCCCAAATAATCTTGGATTAATCTCAAATCATATCCTTTATTAGCTAAATAAAAACCACAAGAATGCCTTAATGTATATGGATGTACATTTTTATTGAAGTTTTATCTGCAGCTGTTTTAATTATGTAATTAACAGCTTGTCTCGTAAGAGGTAAGTTTCTTTCATTTACGAAAAGCCAAGGCAGATTATCTTTACGAGCTCTTAAATAACGTTTTATTGCACGAAGCTCATCCCCTGCTATTGGATGTTCTACAGATAATCCATTTTTAAGCCTTTCTATCCATAGTCTGGATTCTTTAAGCTTTATATTAATAGCCTCAGAAACTCTTAAACCATGTCTATACATCATTAGCAATAACAAATAATTCCTGATTGGATATCTACTTTGTTTTGAAGCTTCTAATAATTCTTTTACTTCTGCATTACTAAGAAAATTCTTAGAGCGCTCGTGAGCATCTGTAGTCGTTTTTTGATTATTCTTTACATTTCGCCCTTAGGTCATAATTTTAAAGTATCTAAGTAGGTCAATGGATTCAAACTTGTAAATGATCTACTCTTTATAAAATACAATTTTTGTAAAGAGTATAAAACTTGAAATCGCTTTTTTTATTCTAGTTTTAAATGAGGGTGGTCAAAACCTATCGATATAATTACTTTCGAAAATTCTTATAAACCTATGGCATTTATTATTCTAACTAAGTTTGAAAAATAATCAATTAAATTCTCCGATTTTTGGTAGTATAAATTTGTTGGAACGTTTAATGAAGGCAAAAAAGTTAAACTACAATTAGTAAATAGAAAAATGTTTTCTGAATTAATATTAAACCAGTCTTTCGTGTAAATAATTAACAAAAAACCTTTTAAGATTACTGTTATTTGAGAATTCTGATTCTTCAAAAATTTTCCAAAAAAGAGTATGTTTATCTAATAGCATTTAATTCTCTCTAACAATTCTACATAGTTTGCTTCCATTGCAACTATAATTTATAATTTTCTTACTCAAATAAAATTACAAAAATGTAATCACGTACCAAAATACAATTTTGTACCACAAAACTTCCCAACTCACAAACTACTTTTATATGAACTTGTGAGTCGCCCAAAACAACATACCGCCCAAAGTTTAAATGGTAATTACAACTATCTATTGTTTGATAGTGTCTTTGCATTTAATGATTTTGTTGATAATGAAATAAAAAAACTTTCCTCTGAAAATAAAATTCGTTGGGTTTCCACAGAAGAAAATACAAGTCGTCAATTACAAAGTGGTACCGATTGGTATGGTATGCCTACTCCTAAAAATATTCAAGAACTCGATAATCATAGTTCTTTTTTGGGCATGAAATTGGTTCAAAAAATTCAACCAAAAATTAAAGATAAACTTTCAAAGTATTTAGAATACTTAGACGATTCCGTTATACCAAAACCTAAAATAGCTTACAATAATCGTGGTTTGGGTGTATTCTCATTTGAACGTGCTGCAATGGGTATGTTCGAGATATTTCCTGTGAATACGTCGACATCACTTAACACATCGGTAAGCCAAATGAATATTGAACTCGATAATAAACAAGTTCAAACTTCGGTAAAAAGTGTCTATGCTTATTTTAAGGATAATCAAATCACTTACCTCTCTCTTCAGCTTTATATCATGGCTGGCGCTAATGCTGGTGTAAAAGGAAATGATTTACTCTATGTCGGTCTTGCTTGTGCAGAATTGGTTGAATTTATGGAACTACGCGGTGTTTCGGTTGAAGTCAATGTGATGTTGGGTACAGCGTTCAATAATCAAGTGACGATGGGTTGTGTACGTGTGAAGCGCTTCCAGGATCAATTAGATAAAAATCAATTATTACTTATGAGTAGTGATCCTCGATATTTTCGCTTTCGTGGTTTCAAGGCACTTGTAGCAATGAGTAATTATTTCTGCTTGACCATTCCGTCTGGTTTGGGATCGATTTCTACTAATATGGGCAATGCTTTCGTAAAAGCAATACAGCCAAAAGGTTTTGTATTTGAACAAAGCTACTCAATGGATTCCGCAGTAAAAAAAGTATCAACTATTATTTCAAATTATAAAAAACAGTTACCTAAAAATGAATAAGAAAATGCTAAAACAAAGTGTTATCAATAAGATAATGGATAAAGCAAGTGAGATTAATAAAGCCTGTAAGTTACAATGCAGAGATTTTAAGATCATGTTTTTACCAAAATATGAAAACACCTTAATACTGCGATGGATTACAATAGACATTTCTAATGAAGACAACCCCATACAGCTTTACGATTATGAATATTTTAATACAATTGGAATATCGCAACGCTGCCCTATTTTTCTATCAATTCAAGAAGAAATTAATGACTTTAATTTGAATCTGAAAGTACTTCATCATCAAGATTTCGCTATAGATCATAAATTATAAAATATGTACAAAACAAAGAATACAACACAACAAGACCTAAAGGCTCTTGAGATTAAAAACCAAGAAGATATTTTAGAATTAACAGGAAGCAAATTAGATACTGTAAAAGCATGGGAAGTAATAAAATCTGCATCTGAAAACTTTAGTAATTCAGACCTAAAGGCACAGGAAGCAGATGCGCTTCTTTACGAAATGCTTTACCCGAAAACGAAACAAAAGACTTCTAAAGATTCCAATAAAGAGATTATTCGACTTAAAGAAAAAGAACGTGCCAGAGCTTTGGAACTCCTGGAACTAGAATTATTAATCGCAGCTTAAAAATAAACAATGACCATACAACAATTACAAACGCTCGATATGAGCAAAGTGCAACCTGAAGCATTACAAACTGCAGTTCAAGACCTATTGAATGATTACAAGGAAACTTCGGATAAAAATGCTTTTGAAGATATTGCTAAAGAAAATATTGAGAAAGTTTTTTTATTAGTTGAACGCTTATCTCCACATGCAGTTAAAAAAGAAAAAACTGAGAAGCTTGAGCCAAAAGAAGATTCTAAACAGAAGCAAGGCAAAACTTCAAAAGACAAAAAGAAATCAGATAATAAAAATGATAAGCCTTCTAAAACACTTAAAAAAGAATTAGATAAATTAACTGAAGACATAAAATCGTGTCGAGTAAAAATAAGACGATATAATGAAGAAAAACGCAAGAGCGAACCTCAAAAGCCAAAGCCTAAACGCCATACAAAAATCAAAAATCACTTTATCGCCATTGCCAATTTAATTCCCCCAGCTCACAAAGACAATGTGAAGATGCAAAAGGAAGCTGAAAAAATACTACTTAAAGCCCATCGTGGTATTATGAATACTTACGGCATCAACTTTATTCGTGCCGAAGCTGGAGAGAAAGCCATTAAAGAGAAATATGATAAAATGGAAGAAAAAGCCACAAAATAACTATGAATAAAAAAGTATTAATTATTACGGGAGCTGGACTTGCAATAGGATTTGTCGAAGCTCTCATTTATTACAATTTAGGCAAGAATGACCCTGCAAAGGATTTTAAATTTCAAATACCGAGAGGTGCTGAACTTTTAAAAACAACCGGTATTATCATAGCAACCTCATTGGCAACCGCTGCGCTTTCTAATGTTTTAGAAAGTGCTATTGCCGAACAACCACAACTCATCCCAATAACAACATAGATTATGAAAAAAATAGAACATCAAGTCTTTCTGAAGACTAACAAACTAGATAAAAAATTACTGCTACAACCTATTCAAGAAAAAATGGAAATCTACGACCGTATGTATAGGCTCTTAGATACCGTTTCTGATTGCGATAAAGACAACTTAATTGAACAGTTAGAAACGCTCGATCTTGAAATTTTAGAAGACATCGACAACGAGTATGCCGATAAATTAGAATATAATGAGCTTGAAGAACTTATAGAAGATAAGCCAGTTCCAGTAAAGATCGCTACTAAAATAGAGCTACCAAAGAAAATTACGGATGAGTCTATCTTAGATGAGTTGGTAAAAATGGGACGTACTCAAAATATTGGGCGTTCTACCCTCAGAGATTTAGGAATTAAAACTGAATTGGATTGGGAAACCCTTATAGGAAAATACCGCCTAAGTAGAACTAGTGTTTTTAGGTATCGCTACTCTATCAAAAAACTGTAGTTTAATATTATATTCATTATAAAGTAAATTGTTAGGGGTAATTTGAGATAAGAAATATTTCAAGTAGCCATTATATTTCACTTTCTTACTTTTCAGAACTTATTAATTCTTTAATTTGATAAAACTTTCAGATGGTAGAAATAATCTTTATGCAAACTTTGGGAAAAATTTAGATACTCCATTTAACTTTCTTCTTTTTTTAACCTTGAACAAGTATCTGTAAGTACCGTTTTTAATTCTTCCCATAAAAATTTTCGCAGTATATGAGGTTCATTGACCTTTAAGTGCCTTTGGACAGATTTCAACAACGTGTTTAGACAGCTATAATCATTTGGATAAAACTGTGTAATGTTATTATGATTATATCGCTCTCTCATTTCATTGGTAAATAATGTAAGATACTGGTTAGAGCTTCTCTTTAACGCACTAAATAATTTGTTCCCATCTAAATAGGCTATAAACTCTTTATTGAATTTTTTATCCTTAAATAGTGCGTGTAGTTTGCCATAATCCTCAAAGGCAAGAACTTCAATAAGTTGATTACTATCCAGATTTACTGATTCTATATTAAGCACGTTATGAAATTCTACAATCTTATTTCTTATGGGTTGTGCAATTGGATTGTTTAATCTAGTATGAATCAAATTATCATAAAATCTATGATCTATTTCTTTCCTTTCAAAAGCTATTTTAATACCTGTAAATAACTTTTCTTCAATGTCATCATGAGTATATTTTATAAGACCTTTCTCTACTAAGAAATGATAAAAGATAGATAATTGTTCATAATTGTATATACTATAAGCCCCCTTTTCTAAAAATTCTAAAACATCTTTAGTATAGCTTATAAATTTTTCATTGGTGAATTTTCTAAAATTATAACCCATAAGATTAGCAAAAGCTTCATCTTCCTTTGTTGGAGTCTTTGGTCTTCTTTTTTCTAATTCATTAATTAGTTTGTCTTCATCCAAATAACCAGAAAGGATATAAGTATAAACACTCTCGTAAAAATGATAATTATCTAATCTATTATTTAAATATTTTAGACAGAATGTTTCAGCATAGCTTTTCTTTTTTTTTGGAGCTTCTTTTTTATCTACGGCTTTTATCTTAAATTGATCCAGTCTCTCTATCTGGTACCATAAAAAAGAATTGTTACCTAAATTCTTAAAGTCTTGCGATTCGTTAGATTTTAATGAGCCATTTTTGTATTCGATAGAAATTATAGCCGTTAAGAATAGAAGTTCTTTTTTTAATTCCTTATCAAAAATATTTACATGCTTGTAGATAACACGAAAACTATCAATAAAAAAAGAAATAGTTCTAATATTTGCTTCTTTTTGGTCATCGAATATGCGGCGTATAAAGTTTTGATTATCTTTTATAAATGTAAAAAAAGCTGCTTCTTTTTCATATTTAACATAGAGTTTTGGTAATATATTTTCTATATCAGGGTTATAGTTTACAGTACGCCCTATTATTTTTTCTTTTGTATTATAATAGTGCTTTTTTCGCTTCTTATCTCTATTAAGTATTTTATCTTCATCAGCTAGAATTAAACACTTAAGGTTTTTGTGTTCTACTAAACCATTAATAAAACCGAGTATTTCTTTTATTGGTATTTGACAGCGTTCTAAATCATCGAAACAAATAAATTTCTTCGAAAAGTTAAAACTATCGATTCCAATACCTTGAAACAAATCAGAAGGATCAACTTTGATAATTGCTTTACTCAAAGAACCTATCGTGTTTCCAATTAGCTTGCGAGCAGTCTTTAATGTTTTGCTTTGCCCTTTATCAAGATACGGTATTAGCTTAATAAAAAGCTGTCTTTGCAATGTTTTAATGGTTTTTATTCCATTTAGTGAAATATAGATAGACTTAAATTTTTGTCTTTCAACCAGTGGGGATAAAGAATCTTTCCAAAAAAAAGTTTTACCAGTTCCCCACGCTCCATTAAGCATCAAAGCATATTGTGCATTCTCCGTTTTTAAATATTCGATTACTATTGATTCTATGTTTTCGGGCTTCATAATAATTGAAAAGGTTATTTAATAAATTGAAAGAATTTGTTCTATTGATATTCTTGTTTTTTAGTGTGCTTTGTCTAGTTTATTTAATAATTCAACAGCCTTAAACCAGTAATAAAATATTGTTCTATCTGGCTGTCTCTTTAACTTATTTAAAAAATGCCATTCAAGGTTTTCTATTTCTAGTTTATTTATATCCTGTTTATTATAGTATTCTATAGCTCCGCTTTTCTTTTGTAAAAGAATTGCGGAGAGATAAGCAACTCTAGCAGATGCAGCTAAAGCATCTTCAATTCTAAAATGACCAGTCATTAAAAAAGCACTACCAAAACTTAGAATCCCTTTCTTTAAATCTTGAAAATTCTTTTTGGATTCTTCAGTTGTATTTTTTTCACGTCTCGCTAATGTGGCACAAGTGTTTACGGTATCCCATAAAACATACTTAGGAGTGACTTGTTTTGCTTTAAATTCTTCAGATGAATTTCGATATGTTATTTCAGCTTCTGCGAAAGCATTAAAGCTCGTTTTAACAGTATTAATATCGCTTATTTTTTCAAATAGTTTGCTTAAATCAAATAATTGCTTACATATTTCCATAGCAAACAACTGACCGTCTTTGTAGTAAGGTATACCTACTGTATTTGGCGCAAAAGCGGTGAGCTTGTCTCCTGTAATAGCATTTATAGATGGTGTGGTTACTGTTAGGGGGTTTTCTATAGAAATCCAAACAGTAGCTATAGGAGTAGCTATCATTTTAGAATAATGCGCACTATCAAATAGTATATCTAATAAAATCGTTCCAGGAACATTAGAATTATAAACAGAAGCAAAATAAAACGTATAATGTGCTTTAGGAATGCCCTTTTTATAGCTACGGTTTTCATTAAGCTTACGTGATGTGAAATGGGAATTCGCCACAACGTTGTCAAGTATTGCTTCTAGTGGCTGTCTTTTAATTGTGCTTATAATATCAATATCTATTGAAAAGCGATTACCCTCTTGTAAAAGAAGAACAAGACTCGTCCCGCCTTTAAAAACAAAATCAAGTCCAGCTACTTTAAGTTGTTCCAAAAGATAGAGCGCTTGAATCATTTTTTCAAGAATGTTAACATCAATATTTTTATGCTGGCGATTTGCTTTAAAGCTATCTATCCATTCTTTCGTAAAACTTTCTGGTTTAATCATCTTTAATCTGATTTAGTAATTCACTCATATTCTTAGTCATAAATTGTTTTATTTCTAGTTCTTTTTTTCTGCGTTTAGCATAACTAAAAAGGGTTGTAAAATTGATGTTATATTTTTCAATAATTTGTTTGTAAATGGTTACAATTTCAGAACCTTGATAAAAATGAAATAATCTATCATCTACAAATAGATCAACCATCATTTTCTCAAGCGTTGGAACATAAAAAGAAAACTTCTTATCCCCTATTTTGCTTAACGGTGATCTCGTATTTAGTCTTTTAATAACAATAGGCATGACACTCTCATTAATATAAAAATTAATGTCTTTGTGGTCTGGATTAAAATAGATATCTGCATTTAATGTATCTTTAAAATGATAGTATAACGTTTCAACAAAGTCACGCTCAACCTCAATGAAAATCATCTGAGATGTTGTTTGATGTCTTGAAAATTCATTAAGCCATTGCGTATCCATAATGCTGTATTTAATACCCTCTAATTTTTCGTTAGCTTTCTTAGCGATCTTGATAACCCTATCCGAAATAAGAGGTTTGTATTTAAGCTTAGATGAAATTGAATACAAGCTAAGTTTTATATTCTTAATTATGTTTCTTTTTTTTAAATCATAAATACGCCATCCAAAAGTACTTTCTTTTAGATCAGGTTCATACTTAAGAAAAAAACTAAAAAGCTCTTCTCTACTGAATGTTTCCACATCTTTAAATGTTTCTATAAGCTTATTTTCTATAAATTTTGACATAATTAAAAATTCAAATATTTACCAAATATACAAAAAATTGGTTAATATTAGAAATCAAATATTTACCACTAAAATAATATAGTGGCACATTTTGATTATTAAATATGTCATAAAAATGCTGTAAAAAAACCATAAAACAATTATAAATCGTACAAAAAGCAACTTTTATTAGCTTGGCAGTCTACTAATTTGAGACTTATTACATGGTGAAAAAAAAATATAATTATACAGATTTACAAGAGCGCATTGACGGCTTAATAGGAAAATTTGGTTTGTATAAAACTATAGAAGTTATAGCTAGTCTTTCAAATAATACAGAACTCAACTCAAAAAACTCGCAAAAAGCGAAGCTTTTATTAGTCTTTGTTATTTCTAAAAGCATAGATGTTTTCAATTTGAAAGAAGACCTCTTTTATACAAGTGTTATTCAAGAATATAGAGAAGCACGAATGGCTTGCTACTATCTATTAAGAAAATATACAGATACAAGTTATGGTAAAATTGGAGAAAATTTTAATCAATCTAAGCGTGTCATTTTTTACAATTATCATAAATGTGATGAAATATTATCCATTCCTCAGTTCTATAAACCTTTTGTTGAAAAATTCAAAATATTAGAAGATCATAGTATCAATTTTATTTCAAAACTTAATTAAACTCATGTCAAATACAATCGATCAAGAAGTAAAAAACGCTCTTACAACAAATCAAGAAGACATTCCTTTAGAGGCACTTCAAAGCGAAAACAGTAGCCCGCTAAACCAACCTGTTATTGAAAAAGATATTGGTGGGGAGCGACCCATTGAATCCAATAAAGAAAAACAAAAAAATTGGAACGTATGGAAACCTGGAAAAGAAACAGATTCTAACCCTCTATCTCAACAACAAACAACAAAAACGCAAACCGATTATAGAAGTACCATTGAAGCACATGTTGAACATGAAAAAGCGCAAGAACCACTAGATGCTCCAGAACAAGAGATTAATGGTACTATCAACGATGATAATTATAATGGGACAACTTCAAATCAAGAATTTGAAATACCATTAACTCAAGCAAATCGAGTAGCCAATGCATTATTGGGGATGTCTAATAATATCCTTGTCGTTGGTGGCGGCTATTTTGTTAAGATCAATAAACACAAAGAATTCTTCGAGTTTGAAGAAATTATTCAAGTCATCGATCAGCAAAATGCTAAGAATGTAAAACGCATCAAGCTCGATAAAGAAGATCAAGATTTACTCCGGCCTTTACTTGCACAGGTTCTTAAAAATAAGGCAAAACAACTCACGCCAGAACAGCAACTTATGGGGGCTATTATTTCTATTCTAGTAAAAAAAGCGCAAATCGTTATGGAGGTACGGGCAGAGAACAACCTTTTGGAAGCGCGTATTCTTGATATAATTAGAGAAGAAAAAGGCTATTCAGATCAAGATGAAATTGAAACTAAAGTCGAAGAAGATACTGAAGAGAATAAGCCTATTAAAACACAGCCTCCACTTCAAACTAGTGCTAATAAAATGAAAGATAATGAGAGCAATATTACCCCTTCCATTATTGAAGTTGCCGAAGTTTAAAAAAATAAATTCTAATAGCAATAATGAAATCAAACAGACAAAAAACACCTTCTACCAAACTCTCTAAAAAGTTAGGACGTCAACCAATGGTAATGCTCGTCTGTGGAGAAACTGGCGTTGGAAAAACCTATCGTAACAAGCAAGAAATTAAACATTATATGATGGATCATCTCGCCATAGGAAAAAAAGGAAGAAAAGTACTTGCCTTTGATACCAATGATGATGATTACCCACAATTTAGAACAGTAAACCCTAATCATTTAAGAGCGTTAAGAAAAATAACACCTCGAAGAATTCGTCCTTTTAACACTAACGGGTCGCCCATGGATGACAATCAAAAAAAAGAGGTTATTAGCAAGATCATGAAGCATTACAAAAATGGCTTACTTGTTCTGGATGATATCGATCATTATATGACTGGAGCAAAAGGGCAGTCTATGATTGGTGCTTTATGTACTGTACGACACATGGGAATAGATATTGTTCTTACGCACCAATCAATTGCTAAAATTACAACTACAGAATGGCAGAGTTGTACTTGGCTGCGCATGCATCATCAAGTGGATGACGTTACTAGATACAAAGGGCGTATTCCAAAATATCAAATTGTTAGGATCGCACAGTTAATTGTAGATGAGCAATATGAACTCTCTTCTAATGCATTTGCCCAAGGTGAAATTACCGAACAAGAATATAACATTCAGAAGAGTTTTTTTGTCTACGTAAACATGCGAGAACAAAGTATTAAAGGATGTAGCCGTGCTGCATTTATTCGTGCGTGTAAACGTTTCATTGATCAAGGTGAAAGTAGTATGGTAAAAATGCTTTTAAATGAAGAAGATTTTGAAGGTAACGCTATTTACAAGACCAAAAACGAAGCGATTATAAAAATGATTTCTGATAAACTTAGGTATCATGAAGATGGGATTTTTAATCCTATGCAGAATAAAATCTAAGTTGTTTAATCTATTATAAACATTCATATTCCTAGAGCACTCTTTTGATAATTATCTAACATAATTAGATATTCATTTTTGATCTAATTTATCTAAGTGCTCCCCTCCTCTTTACTACGTTGTTTTCATTTCATTTTCAAATATTTATACCCTTTTTAAAAAGGTTAAAGCCTTAGTTCTTTCGTTCCGAAGTACCATTCTGGACTGTAATAAAATCCCGATATCATCGCACCTTCGCAGTAATCAAAGTTTAGAGACTGCGCCAAGTATTTTAAAAAAATCAATCAAAAACAAAACAAATGGCAAATAAAACAGACATCGCCTGGACTCCAATCATGTATTGTGTAGGTACAGGCATCGTAGGAATAGCAATAGGAACATTTTTGGTCGCTCCAATGGTTCATAAGATGAAAGCTAAACAATTAGCTGAAAAGAAAAAGAAACTAATGGTTAGACCTACAAAAAAGTAGTGTTTAGAGACACTCACTTGAACACCTAAAAAAAGTATAATCCTGTGTATTAAACAGGTAAAAAACAATAATAATGAACGATTATAATGACGAACTAATGCATTACGAAGAGGCTGCTGAAGATCAGTATGACGACTACGACGATGCGTATGACGAAGATGACGAAGACGATTTCGATTCTGGATTCGAAGGTCTGGAAGACGACTATATTGAAGGCTATGAAGAGGACTATGATGATTACGACGATGAGGAAGAATATGACGATGATGATTATGACGATTATTCTCGCACGAGTATAGGAAAAATAGACCCTAATGATAGAACCCTTACAGTAGTAGTCACTAACAAATCAGGGAATTCTGGAGAAGCTGTGATTTTTGGCGGTAATGCCGAAGCTGCACAGCCTAATGGTATCACTGTTGAAATTGAAGAATCCAGTCACAAGGAAGTCCGTGAAGAAAGTAAATCAAACCCGTTTAAAATTGCGGGGATGAAATATTCTGTGAGCAGTCCTTTACAATTTGATAATGTTCTTCGTATTGACAGAAGAACGGCATCGGGTTCTAAAACAACTAGAGTCTATCAACCGCGTAATGCAACCTCTCCTCAAAACTTCACACAATCTCTTATTGATGATGATAATTTTGAAATGGATGTTACGGGGCAAGATTCGCTTCGAGTTATTGTAGAAGATGGTGTAACCGCTGTATTTACTTTTACAATAAAAGCAAGAGCAAATCTTGGAAACCTTTTAAAAGGAACTAATGTTGCAGAACTCTCAAGAGTACCGCGTACTACTGGACTTCCGCAATTGGACTTGAAACGCCGTCGTCGCCCTACAGCACTTGGGCTTCGCCTTAAACGAAGAGCTAAACGTTACGCAAAACGACCTGCGCCGCGAGTACGCTACATTCGTAAAGCTTTACCAGTGAGAAAACGACCAATATCACGATTACTTAGACGTAAAAAACGGTAGTTTTTTAAATAAGTAATCAAGACTTTGTTACTTAATACCTAATAGCCAGAGTCCAGGTTTTTTTAACCCATTACTCTGGCTATTCTTTTTAAAAAGAAGATTATGAAACAGCAAAAAAACACATCAACTTTAGGACAAAATAGAATTGATTACATCGTCTACCACAATACTAACGCTGTTTCAAAACTGCTGAACACCTACGGTTTTGAAGCGCCAGAGCATCCTAAACACCTTTCTGAAGCCATTAAAGAGCTTACTCGAAAAAAAGGACGAAAAGTTATTAGAGAACTCTTACAGCTTCACCCTGATAAAGACGCTATTTTAAAACTTAACCTTTCCCAAAAGAAAGGTTTTTGTCACACGTGTAATAAGTATTCTTACGCTACTGAAGACAACCATTGTTCTTCTTGTGGCAATTCTAATACGGTAACAGTTAACGCTTATGATTCTTTTATAAATCCATTTAAAAACTATAAAGACAACGCTTTAGAGCGTTACTATGATCGTGTTGTTAAGCGATCAAACACGAATCCAGAAGACAAGAACCTTGCTGAAGAAGTTCAAAACATATGGAACGAAATACGTACACGTAAGCTCGCTCTTAAAAAAGAAGACGACCCTAAACTAAAGGCAACGAAACGTTACAGTATGACCAAAAATGAGCTGCTCCTTTTTGGAGTCGTTTTTATTGCTGGAACATTAGTTGGTTACGGTTTAAAATTCAATTTCAAAAATGTCAAATAAAAATCAAAAGCAATACAATCAGGCGATTGACAACCTTACTTATTTGGTACTCAATTATCCTAAACCTATTGAAGAATTACTCTCAAAACACGCCGTTCTTTTTCAAGGAAAACCAACTAAAACACAATTAATTAATGAAGTCATAGAACTATTAAAAGATGGCAATCCTGCTTTCACTAAATCCTTAGAACTCTTAATTCAACGTTTTTCGTCACAAGAGCACGATCAATTTTGGGGAATCATAGCTAAAAGTGCCGTAGGTATTCTTGGCGGAATTTTCAAAAAGAAAAAACGTGGTGGTGGTGGAAATAATGCCGCTGCTGCTCAAGCTGCTGTTGCAAAACGAGATATGGAAATGCGGATGCAACGTATGCGTGAAGCACAAGAGCGTAATCGCCGTGAACGTGAACGCCGTCGTATAGAAGCGAAAGCCAAAAAGAAAACCAATATGATGTTAATGATAGGTGGTGGTGTGCTAGTTCTCGGTATAGGAGCTGTAGTATTAATGAAATCTGGTCGTCCGCCTATGCCTTATGGACAACCTATGATGCAAATACCTAGATAATTATGACAAACACTTATACACCTTCAGGTTATGATGTCTTTCACGAAGAAGACTACGACAATTTTGGTAGTAGACGACGTAGACTAAAAGCCCTTAGACGTAGAAAACGACTTAACATCTATGATAAGACTATTACTCCTATTTTATGGAATCCACCTGTTTATAGAAAACCCAAAAGACCTATTAACCGTCCGCTTATTAAAATTAGAAAGACACCAAGAGTAATTAAAGTACGTCCTAAAAGTACCCCTCGTGTTAATCCGAGAGTAATTAAAAAAGGAACCATACCGATCAAAATTAAGTCAAAGGTTAATCCTAAAATTTTGGTTAAACCAACACCGAAAACCAGTATAAAAAAACCACTTTCCAAGACCTCTAAAGCTGACGTAAGAATTCTAAAAGCAGCAGAAATTAGGCCTTGTAAAGAAACGAAGAAATCCAATAAGTTAATAAAAGGAATAGTCGTGGTAAGTGTTTTAGGCGCTACAGGATTCGGTATTTATAAATTCATTCAAAAAAAGAAATTAAAACATGGACATACTCGCACAAGTAAACGAAGCTGATGTGGTAACGCCAGGAGAATTACAAATAGGATTCTTGGTCGCATCCATCAAAAATGTTGGAACAGAAAAAGCAATCGTTAATGGTGTCAATTTAGACCCTGGAGAAGCAAAAGGATACCCTTTTGTGGGCAAAGGCTACAGAAAAGTCACTTATGACACTAAAGGAACCACTTTAAGAATAATGCAAATTGTTTAATTATCATGATTTCAGGAGAAACAGAACAGCTATTACGAAACGATTTAGAAGCAGAAGATTACGACGCTTTTTTAGGTAATAAAAAGAAGCGACGTGCTCGACGTGCAAAACGTAAAGCAAGACGACGTGCTAAACGAATGGCTAAACAATCAAACCCTGCTCGAATTGAACGTCGTGTTAAACGGTCAACGTTTTTTAAAGATGCAGGGCAAATCTATCGCGATGCGGGTAGCGCAACAGGAATAGGTTCTGCCATTGATGCAATAACCAGACAACCGCTACCACCAAATTATGGTGGTTTAGGGCAACCTTCTGATTTTTCAATAGGTCTAGGGACACCTGACGAACCTGACGAAGAAAAAAAAGGAATCCCAACAGTCATATACATTTTAGGAGGTGTCGTTGTTGTGGGCGTTATCGGTCTTGTCATTTCCAGTAGTAAGAAGAACAAACAGTATTAATAGAATCTATAAGTGATTACAACCATTCCATCTCATAAAGAGCGTTTTAGTATTACTATAAGCATCACTGCAAAGCGCCCTTTTCAATTAGGGATTCGTGTGTATGATCCGCGTTATGCGAATTCGTGTTATTTCCGTAGGAAAGCGACATTTAATAAAACAGGAGCGCAAAGAGATTTTATTATTTCACTTCCTGTTTCTCCAGAGGTATTAGAAATGGAAGTGTACGATAAGAGAGACGATGAAGATGATGCCTTTGAGATTACTAATGTAAAAATTAAAAAAATGCCTCCTATTAACTTATGGGCTACTGAAGAACAACATCGTTTTTTAGAATTTGCGATCCAGTTTGCTCAAAAAGCAGGCTATGTAACACCTGGTTTTTATGAAAGTCCTGACCACGAATTTTTATTGCAATACTTATCTAAGATTACCGATTCATTTGGTAAAGAGTTGATCACACCAGCTCGCACACATCGTAAGATACCAAGAGTACAGATTTCGCAACGCTTGTTTAAGTCTTACACAATACCTATTAGAGTGGCTATTCTAGCTCATGAGGGGTGTCATTGGTTCTTAAATACGCGCAGCCAAACAGGAGCAGATTTATGTGGGATTAAGCAATATCTCGATTACGGGTTTCCAACCATTGAAGCGGTATATGCCGTTACTAAAGTGTTTGGTGGGCATCCAGAACTGGTTGGTCCAACTCAAGTCGAGCGGACAAAGACTATTGTTGATTTTATAAAAAAATATAAAGCAAATGCATAAAAAAGCATACAATTGGATGGATAAGCAACTTGCCATGCGCAGCTACTACCAGCAATTACAAAATGATAATGAGGTAACTCAAATAACGGTTACTAATTGCACCGATGTGATACGTAAGGTTTGTTTATGGGGCGCTAATGCGTGCGTACCTTTAACTGATCCCGTGTTTATCAATACCACTATAAGTAAGACCGTAAGCGTCCAAAGACAACCTCAAGAACTGATTTATAATCCAGTAAATGATGCCTTTTATGTTGTTAATCAATTTTCTGATTCTGTAACTGTTATAAGCCCGAAAGGCATTATTATTAAGACTATTCCATTGGTAAATCCAATTATAGCGCAAGACCCAGCGATTATAGTCTCGAATACAACATTTCTATTACCAGGAACTAAAAGCCCTACTTCATTAGCTGTAAATACGAAATCGGATAGTACAGAGTACGGCATGGTTGCTGTCGCTTGTTCGGTGTCTAATGAAGTGTTTTTTATTAATACGGATTTCACCATTAATCGTGTAGAGAATGTTGAGATTAGACCTATTGATATCGTGTATAATGCATTTAATGATTGCTACTTTACAGCAAATCTTGTCTCTGGTTCAATCACTAAAATTTGTACGCTACCAAACGTAAACAGCCTTCCTCCTATTGAATCCGCAAGAACACTAGGCGTAAATGATGATAATGGTGATTTATATGTGCATAGTATTAAAACTGGTGAAATCACAATTTATGATAGTGTTGGAAATTTTAAAGGATCTGTAGGTAGTGTCATATCGGATATTATATCGTTCTCTTACCATCCCATAAATAAGCAGATGTATATCGGGTTAAACAATTCAAATCTTGTTTTAGTCATAGATCCTGTAACTTTTGGAGCAACCATTAAAATTGCAATTAATAACCCCGTAACATTAGCATATAATCCGCATGATAATTTAATGTATGTGGGCAGTGGTGAGGATCAAACATTGACTAGAGTAAATCTAGAGAACCAAATCGTTGATGCCATTAAAATAGGTGATTTTGGACTTGGGTTGGCCATAAGCGCTAAAGAGAATCTTGTTGCAGTTAGTGATGCCTCTACCAATACCGTTACCATTTCTGGAGAAGGAACGAAACCTGCTGTTACCGTTAATGAGGAGTATTATGAATACCGTGAAGATTTTCAACATAATCCTACATTAATAGAACATGTGAAAATTTCAGCTTCAGGCGAAGATAGGTTGAACACCTTACAGTTAATTGAAGAGTCTGTATATGGCAAAGAATCATGTGATAGCCTGTCGTTAAGCAATTATCAAAGCCCTCAAAACTTTTGTAACATTTATGAAGTCTTTGAAATGGATGGAAACATTATTGATGGCCATATCACTTGGTGTTTTAAAATTAACCCAAAACAGGTCGTTACCTTTTTGATTTATCACAAGCAATTTGAGATGTATAACGTCCTTCCCGAAAAAACAAGAGTAGCTACTGGAGTCGAAATGAGTAAAGGCATTCCAGAAACGTGGCACGATAACAATCAAAACTAATTATTAGATGAATTCTCCCATTAATAGGGCTTTAAGCCAGTTTGGTGTGACCGAAATTGTAGGTAGGAAACACAACCCCACTATTGTTAACTATTTCAAAGAAATAGGACATAAATGGGTAATTACAGATGAAACCGCTTGGTGTTCTGCCTTTGTGAATTGGGTCGCACTCAAGACAAACGTAACGCGTAGTGGTAAACTAACAGCACGCTCTTGGCTCAATGTAGGTATTAAGGTCAAGACGCCTCAATTAAATGATTTAGCCATCTTTTGGCGTGATAAAAAATCAAGCTGGAAAGGGCATGTCGGTTTCTTTATCGGTTATTCTGAAAGTCGGAATTATATCTACGTCTTAGGGGGCAACCAAAATAATCAGGTCAATATCAAAAAATATCCTGCCTATCGCCTTATTGGCTTTAGACGTTTACAAGCTCTTAAATAAAAAAGAATAAAAACGCATAATAATTCTATTACAGACGACATCAAATGGCAATTCAAGTAAACATAGATAATCGTATTTTTTTAATTCCTGAAGCAGATGATCCCTGTGACTTATGGACTAGCTATTTTGCTAAACTCAAAAGTGAATTAGGACAAGAGAATGCCAAAATGATATGGCTCATTACTTGGAAATCGAATGGGTCTACTTCATGTACCACTAGTCCTAATTTCAATAAATGGTTATTGAAAAACGATCTTGATGTGTCTAATATGGCAACACGAACAGTTGCAGACCTATCAGAGATTGGAGGAAATATTTTTGGCTTTGGTAAGCGCTTAACTGCTGTTTTATCAATAGGTATTCCTGTGCTTCTTGCGCTAGTTCTGGTTGGTGTTATTGTGTTATTAAAAAATTCTACAAAGGAAGCGAATGTATCCGATTTAGCGATGCTCACACCAGTAGGTCGTGGCTTAAAATTATTAGGGAAATGAGTATGACCTACAAAATTATTGGTTCAAGTTTAGGCGTGTTAATCGTTGGCACAACGCTTTTATCACTTCGAAAACGTAGTCGCGATTTGAGAACGAGCAAGCTATTAACCGCTATAAAAACACAATTGCAGCCAATAGCTTCTGGATTAATGTTACAAAATGCTTTTGACATTCACTATCTCAATAAGGTCTTGCAAGTTGAAAATCAAGAAGTATTAGTCTTAAAAACGACTACTGCTGCGCGTTACGCGGAACAGATTCATAACTCCTGGGGTGCTTGGTATCAAGGTGGTGATGATGAAGAAAAAGTATATGCCGTATTGCGAAAAATGAAAGATAAAGTACAAGTATCGCAAGTCGCAAAAGCGTATCAAGACAACTATTCAAAAAACCTTATCGATACATTAAAAGAACGCTTTGAAAAAGAAGAAATAACCATAGTGCTTACTATTATTAAAGCACTACCTAATTACAGAATAGCATAATATGAAAATTTCAAAAACTGGATGGTGGATGATCGGGGGCGCTACTATTGGCGTGATTAGTATAGGTGCTTTTGTTGCGCTTTCACAAAAGCGTAATAAGCCAAATGCACGATCCCAAATCACAACAAAACCCATTGGAAAAGGGGTGCAAATCACAACAGGAAATGTTGGTGTTATTAAGCAAGAACCTAATTGGAAAAACCCGTTTGACATGAATTATTTAACAGATGTTCAAAAATGGGTCGCTCCAAAGCCCATTCAAGTTTTAGACGATGGTTCTGCAAAGCGGTATGCAAAAATCATTAAAAACGCTAAAGGCACATTTGGGGATGATGAAGACGCGGTTAAAGCTATTTTTAAACGCTTAAGAAATAAAACGCAAGTCGCTAGTCTTTCTAAAGCTTTTTATACACTCTATAAAAAAGACATGTGGCACTACTTGAATAGTTTTTTAAGCAAAAATGAAATGAAAGTATATGTCTTAAAGTATATAAATCGATTACCTAATTATCAATTATAAACAAATCAATGGAACAAATGCAAACTAAAAAAGCAACCGCCTTTATCGCTAAACATAAAGATATTTTGGTGGTTAGTGGTGTCATTGTAGTCTTAGCTAGTGCTGCGGCGACCTACTATTATATGAAGAAAAAGAAATCGGCAACTAATAGTCCTGGAACGAACACCGCTTTTATGAACGCTAAGTCTTCTATTGCTGCAAACGCATTAATTAATAAAAATGGATATCCTATAAAGCCTGGAAGTCGCCATCCAGAGGTGAAGATATTACAGCGTTATCTTAAAATCTACAAAGAAAACTTAGGAACTAGCGGTTCAAAACGAGATGGCGTAGACGGTATTTATGGCTCAAAAACAGCTATAGTTGCTCAAAAACGATTAAAGAAAACAGTATTTACACAAGTCGATATTGCAGGAATGCGTAAAGCGCTTTTAAGTTTAGGAAAGTAATGGGCGAGAAAAACATAAACAAAAGACTTATTGTTGCTGGCGGCTTACTGAGTTTAGGGGTACTAGGGTATCTTTTTTTTAGAGAACGAAAAGAGACCCGTGATGATACAGCACTTTCAATTATAGAAGAAATTAAACCGATACTAACTAAAGATTCAGCTCCAGAGCAAAAGGAACGCATTGTTTCTGAAGAAAAAGAGAAACCTGAAGTTTCAATAATCGAAAAGAAGCCTGAAATAGTTAAAGTTCCCAAAGTACCGGAGAAGCCTAATGATAATTTCCCATTAAAACTAGGCAGTAAAGGGGAACGTGTTAAACAACTACAGGTCTATTTATTACGCCATCACGGTGCTGCAGGTTTAGTGCATGATGTCTTTGATGAATTAATACAAGAACGCGTATTACGCTTTTTTAAAGTGAATGTCGTTTCAGAAAAACTATTTCAAGATCGCGATATGGATCGTTCTAAAACTAAGAAAATAGATGCAAAAAAAAAGAAACATTAAAGACTTAATTGACGATTTATTAGATAAAGACGGTCTCAAAACGGAGGTGACCGTAAGGCTAACGAATCAAACATTAACAAAGATTATTTTGGCGCTTTTAGCTTCTGGAGCTACTCTAATAATAATCACTAATATGACTAAAAACTCAGTTCCTAATAATCAATTAACGAAGCTGCAAGCAGAGATTTCAACAATCAAATCAATTTTAAAAAAACAACTCAAATGACAGAAATTTTAACACAAATATCAAACTATTTAAACAGCCTCGATTGGTCGTATATCTTAACTTTTATTATTCTCGCCTATGGCCTTAATCACTATCGTGCTACCGATTTTTTCTATCAGATTTTCAATCTTAAAATTGCGACACGTTACCGTGTGCTCATTATTGGTTTAATCTATGGCATACTGGTTTATTTAATACGTGATTACACCATTAATAAGGTCGAGTCCCTATTACAATCCTTTGTATTCGCAGTAGTCTTTCACAAGCTACTGCTAGAAAAACTCTTAATCAAATTGTTTCAAACAAATACCAAAGAAGAATGAAGAACTGGAAACCTTTATTATTAGTCGTATGGGTCATAGCACTTGTCCTTTTTTTAGTGTACTACATTATCCCTAATGAAAATCAAAAAGGAGATGCAGCCATTAGAGCATTAGAATATGAAAACGAAGAATTAATAGCTAAAGCTAAAGTATTAGAGCTTGAGATTAACCAACTCAAAAAACAAGCAACACAAATACAGGGGCAAATAAAAAATAGTGATTTAAAAGTTGAACAATTAGAAATTGAATTAGATGAAAAAATTAATAGTATTAATAGCATGTCTGATTTGGACTTGTATGACTACTTCACAGAATTTAAAGCCGATAGTACAAAACATAAATAAGACAACATATTTCTGTTTTAACGTCAAGCAATCCCGTTTTCTTGTAAAACGATTAGAACACAGTTTATATCAAGATCATATTATGGACACTCTTAAACAGACGCATTTTAAATGGCAAAAATTAGTAAAAAATAAAGACATAATCATCTTTAGAATGGAACGCCAAATAAAACAGTTATACCGGGTTAATGAAAATAATATATTTCAGATTCAAGATTTGAATGGATTAATAAAAAAACAGAATAAAAAGATAAAACAAAATAAGCTACAACGCATGATTTTTAGTGGTGGCTTAATCATACTAACTGGATTAATAATAGCAAAATAATGAGCATCGTAGGATATCAAAGTAACTCCCCAAATAGAATTTTAATAAACAAACAGCGATTACTAAGTGTACCCGCCAATCATCTTAATCCAAATTTAGTATTTACGGCATTAAGTAATAGTTACGCTATAGTAAATGAAAACTTAGTAATTGGAAAAGATATTAGGCTGCGTTCGCGGTCTGGAAGAAATGATTTTTCGGGATGGCAAGTCAGTCTGCCTTCCCCATTAGTTGCTAATCAAAGCGATGAACACTCCGGAATACTTTTAAGTGTAAAAGGAAATCAGTTTCTCTATGCAATAGATAATGAAGGTCGGGTATTATTATTTGGTTCATTAAAAGATAACGATGATGAATTGATTTTAAATTTCAACCCATACATAGCGCAATTACCACTTAATTACAAACCCTTTCCTGATGTATCAGAAGAACGAAAAGAGGAACTAGAAACTACAACTGTAAAACCCAAGTTGAAGCGTCTCAAAAAAAAGAAAGTAAATCAAAATAATGTTTAGCCGCTTGGCACACAAAACGTATGGATATAGTAAAGATAATCACCATAGTACTGGGAGCTACAGGATGTTGGAAGCTCGTTGAAATGTTACTGCAGTATGGTGTTCAAAAACGATTAAAACATGCTGAAATAAGAAACTTAAATGTGCAAGCAAATAGTCTCGTAGTTGAAAACTATAAACTATGGGCAGAGAATATGGAAAAGCGTTTAAAACAGCTTGAAAGCAAGAATACATTAATGAATAAAACCATTACTAAACAAAGAGATCGTATTACGGAACTAGAAAAATATGTAGACCAGCTTGAAGCGGAAATACAATCTTATAAAAAATTTAAAAACTAAATGAATGTAAATAAAGGCAATAGTACGCTAAATTATCTTTTTGGAACCTTCATACTACTTAGCGCTATTAAAATAAGTACCGATTTATATGAACGCTACACCCAAAAAAAGACAAAAACTATAAATTATAATTGTGGTAAAAAATAACAATAAACATATTTATTTTGGATTAGGCACTTTAACCCTTATTGGTTTAGGTGCTTTTGTTATTATTAGCAGCTCTAAACGAAAGAGAAAACGTTTTAAGTTCGTTAATCAAAAGTCTATGGATTTATCGGCTTTTGATAGTCCAGATCGTCCAGGTTCGGGACATTGTATGGATAAAGAATTAATTACAATGCTTCAGCAGCTTGAAATCCAAACAGGTTATCCTATTTTTAAATGGATTAATTCTGGAGCGAGAAGCGCCTTTTGGAATTCTAAAGTTGGTGGCGTGTCTAATTCATCTCACAAAATGCCTTTTTGTAAAGCTGTGGATATTAAAGCGCCTTCAAAAGCAATACGAAATCGTTTGGTATTGGTAGCACGTAACATTGGTTTTAAGCGTATAGGAGTGGGTAATACTTTTGTGCATTTAGATACCGACACCAATAAATCGCAATACGTTGCTTGGGGATATCCTTCTGGAAACAAACCAGAAATTAATCCGTTTGTTTAGATTATTATTTTTTTAGGGCTAAAGTAACATTCTCTAACAGGGTTTAAATCTGTTAGCCCTTTATCACAAGGTGATTGTTCTTTCTTACGTTGTTCAATACCCCAATCATAGCACCTTTTAATTTCTGTGAAGTTTGTCGCTCCTCTTGTAGCTTCTATACCGACTTTGTCTCTATCGACATTAATAGTCTCTATTATTTCATACATTGTTCAGAACATCAATTCGAATGTAGGTCAAATCAAACTAATCGAGACAAGTTGTATTAATCATTATTACATTTGGTATTTACCTACTAAAAAGACGATTCTGGTCAATAAAGCAAACACCAATCCATTGTCCACCTTCACCTTCGTTAAAATCTAATACGATTGCTGTAATAGTAAGGCTATCAAAACTAAACTTCAAAATCTGTCCGAACTTCACTGGGAGTTTAAAACAAGAATTAATTGAAAAATTATTGATTGAAGGAGAAAAATAGTACATAAAAATTATTGTGAGAAAAGTACTTAATTTCGGTTTCTCACTAAGTTAATTTTACTTATTTTTATGTCACAGTTCTTTGTTGTGGGTAGTTCTATTTCTCTATCCAAACTATTGCTCCAAAAATCATGACATTGTTTTAAAGTCATTGTAACCCATTAAATCTTCTTCAATTTCTTTTCCATTAAGTTCTATATGATTGATAAATTACTTAATTTCTTTAGGCGAAAACTTATCGTTGCATTTATAAAAATTTTCATCTTTAAAAACATGAAATTCTTTAGTAGTCCTTTTATAATTTCCTGAATTATTATATCAGATAAAGTTTGTTTCTTGATTGTTTTTAATCTTTCCCATTTTCCTTTCCCTTGCAACTCATTAAGTATTTGGTAAGTTTCATAAAGAATAAAGGTTCGTCGATTGGTTAAATTATGTTTTTCAAAATACTCTTTAAAATTTTTGTTAAATGTGTTTTTTGATTGGTTTGTAAGAGTGTAAAGGCCTTTTTTTTGATTTTTTCTTTAACCCAATGTTCTAAAATATTTATGATTTGCTCATCAGTATAATTTTCGGATGGTCTTTTTTTCAAATCTAAATATCCTGAATAATGATAGATATATCAAAAAGTTTCTGAACGATTTGAAGTTATAATTTATCAAGCATCCAATTATAAACCATAATGGTGCACCATTTTTATATCTTTTCCTTAAATAATCTTCCATAAAAAAAGCGTTATGAAATTCGTAACACTATTGTAAATTTTAATTGTTACTTTTTTTCGGTGGTGGTGGCGTTTTACCTGACCCTAGTAAACACTACTAGCAATAGCCCTGTTGTTTTTATAAAAATTTTAACTAAGTTCAAATATGTTATTACTATTTGGAGTTACTTGATGTTTAGTTTTTAAAACGATTATTACCAGAAATGAGACCTCGTAAGTTGGCGAACAAAAAGAGTCTCATCTACAATAGAAAAAAGAAACCAAAAATGGAGCATTTCTTTTCCTTGGGACTATGCTTTTTTAGTTTGGATTATGATTTTATAAAAATTCTTAACTACAGCCTTTCTGGTTTCTAAATGAGATAGTTGTGTCCATCTTTAGGGGATAAAGACTATATAGGAATCAATTAAACAAGATCCTCAATTTTAGCAATTTGTAAAAGTACAAGTAAAAATTACAACATTAATAAAGATGAAAAGCCTTTTTGATTAGTGACTTATTTCTTTAATTGGTGTCTTAACTTTTATAAGGACAAAGACACATTTAAAATGGATAAAATTAATGAATTTTTAAATTATGGTTTCACATATGGTAAAGAAGGATATATAAGTGTAGGGGCCATATTTCTTGTAATTATAGCATTTATTCTTACTTCTTTGGCTCTAAAATTTATACAATTAGGAATTACAAAAAAAATGGACATAGATGATCGTTCTCGATTCGTCTCAGTTTTTTCTTATTTAAGATATTTTATATATCTCATCGTTTTTTTAATTGTTATAAGCTCGTCTGGAGTTGATTTAACAGCATTGTTTGCTAGTGCTGCAGCCTTATTAATTGGAGTTGGTCTCGCATTACAAACACTTTTTCAAGATATTTTTAGTGGTATTTTTATTTTGATTGATCACTCAGTTAATGTTGGTGATATTATTGACGTAGAAGGAAAAACAGGTAGAGTAACAAAAATAAACCTAAGAACTACAAGAGCAGAGACGATTGAGAATAAAATATTGATTATTCCTAACCATTTTTTTCTAACCAATATTTTATATAATTGGACACAAAATGAACGAATGACTCGAGAATCAATTTCTGTTGGTGTAGCTTATGGTAGTGATGTACAATTAGTAAAAAGTCTTTTGTTACAGGCAACTAAAAATAGTCCTGTTATTTTACAAAAACCTGAACCAACCGTTTACTTCACAGAATTTGCGGATAGTTCTTTAAACTTTAAATTAGTATTTACTGTTAATGATAGTTTTCAAGCAGTAGCACCTAAAAGTGATTTGCATTTTGAGGTTGATAGATTATTTAGAGAGAATAACGTGAATATTCCTTTCCCGCAAAGAGATATTCATATTATTTCTAAATCTTAAGTTTTACAGATAATAATCTATATGATGAATTCAATTCTTGCAATGATATTATGTTTATTACTATTCTTAGTTGTCTTAATTATTTCAAACTTTGTAATGGTTGTAATAGATTATTACAAAATGACATATTCGGTTGGCGATGGTAATAAGCTGATTAAAAAGCTATTGTGTTTTTCAATTATCATTTTTGGATTTATTTTGATATACAAATATCTAGGTGTTCAAAACATAAAGTTTTTTATAATATTTGCATCAATAAGCTTTATGCTTGAGTTTGCATTAAGGAATGGTTTTAAAAATGTTTTTTATGGAGCTTTAATAAAATTATTAAAATTATATAAAAAAGGAGATGCGGTAGAGGTAAGTGGTTTTAATGGTAAGATAGCAGGTGTGAATTGGGTGTTTACTAAGCTTAAAGATTATCGAGGAAATTCTATTATTATCCCAAATCAAAAAACCTTTTTTCCTAAAATAATTAATTATACTAAGTTCTATATAGATAGAAGTATTATAATGGTTAGGTTTAATGAAGTTATAGATATTAATGCTGTTAAATCTGATTTACTAGAATGCATAGGGAATAGTGAAGATATATTAACAAAACCATCTCCTAAAGTACATATAGATAGAGAAAAAGGCGAACCTCTTTTAACTATAGAAACTTGGATTCTTAACGAGTATTATGATGAAGTAGTACATCAGAATTTTTTGGATATCGAAAGAGTATTTCTACAGTATGCTCCTTCAGGAATGGAAGTTGGTAAAGTATATAGAATAGTAAGTAACTAAAATTAATTATATAGAATGTCAGATTACCTATCACAACAATATTTTATGAATACAATTTCACAATGGTTAATTGCGATAGCATTTATAGTGGGTGGGATCGTATTTTCCAAAATAGTGTATTTTCTTTTCAAGCAAGTATCAAAAAAACTAATAAATAGTACGGTTTCAAAACTGGATGATGTGTTAATTGATACACTTGAAAAACCGACGATGTTTGCTATTGCAATTTTTGGATTTTATCTTGGTACGGAGCAATTACAAAAAACTCAAGAAATAGAACTGCTTGTATTCAATGTGAGCAAGATTTTGATAGTTATATGTATAACTTGGTTTATAGCACGCCTTATTAATTCTATTGTTGAAGAGTATATGGAACCTGCTATACAGGTTTCTGAAAGCAAGTCTAAAAGACAACTACTCCCTATTATTACTAAAGTAATGACTATTGCTATATGGATCATGGGCGTAATTATAGCTTTTAGCACTATTGGATATAACTTAGCTGGTTTAATTGCAGGATTAGGTATAGGAGGATTAGCATTTGCCTTAGCCGCTAAGGATTACTTACAGAATATATTTGGTGGTATTTCTGTTTTTACAGATAAGCCATTTGTTATAGATGACAGAATAAGAATTAACGGTTTTGATGGAAAGGTTGAGGAAATTGGAATACGTAGTTCTCGAATTAGAACACTATCTGGGTCATTGGTAGCTATACCTAATTCGATGTTTATTAGTAATAGTGTCGAAAATGTAGCTTTAGAACCAACAAGAAAAATAGCTCTAAGATTAGGATTAACTTATGCTACAACACCAGAAAAAATGAAAGAGGCGATGGAGATTCTTAAAGAAATCGTCGCAGATAATCAAGACATTGTAACAGATATACCCGTTGTCTTTTTTGAAAATTTTTCAGATTTTTCTCTCGTACTTTCATTTATCTACTACATAAGAAAAGAAGCGGATATTCCTCTTGCACAAAATAAAATAAATCTGGAAATATTGGAGCGTTTCAAAAAAGCTGAACTTGATTTTGCATTTCCAACTCAAACAATACATAATATTAAAAAATAGAATAGTAAAAGAGATGGCTAGATTTACAAAAAAGAAAAAAGATGAAATAGGAAGAGCTCCTGATGAATTGTTTTTTAGAGGTGAAAAAAAAGTAGATAGTGTAAGACTACGAATTATTGATTTTGGCAGTGAACATTGCGAGGAGATCAATATTTCTAAAACGAAAGAGTCTATTAAGTATCGTGATAGTGATTCTGTAACTTGGTTTAATATTGATGGTTTACATAATGAAGAGGTAATGAGAAATATTGCCGCAGCTTTCGAGTTAGATAATTTAGTTCTTGCAGATGTTATGGATACACAAGCACGACCAAAAGTTCACGATTATGATAATTGCGTGGCATCGTCTATTAAAATGCTAAGACAGGACGAGACAACTAATAAAATAAAGGTAGAGAACCTAAGTCTCATACTTACCAAGTCTGTTTTATTGTCATTTCAAGAATGCGATGGAGATGTGTTTGATCCCATAAGAGAGCGTGTAAAAAATGAAAAAAGGCGCATTAGAAAATCTGGTACAGATTATTTAATGTATGCGCTTTTAGATATTGTTATAGATAACTATATCTATATTATAAGTAACCTAGGAGATAAAATAGAAAGCCTAGAGGAAGAGTTGTTAGATAATCCTAGTAAGGATATATTAGAACAGATTAATACATTAAAAAAGGAACTAAACTTTTTACGAAAAAACATTAATCCAGCCAAGGAAATGATACTGTCGCTTTCTAAGTTGGATTCAGATTTTATAAACGACCAAAGTTTAGTTCATTTTAAAGAACTGGTTGGGAATATTAATCAAGCTATAGAATCCTCAGATAGCTATCGAGAAATCCTGTCAGATCAATTAAATATTTATCACACAACGATTAGCTCTAAGCTAAATGATGTGATGAAGTTACTTACTGTATTTTCTGTTATTTTCATTCCGCTTACATTTATAGCAGGTATTTATGGTACTAATTTTGAATTTGTTCCAGAACTTAAATATAAGTATAGTTACTTTATAATGTGGGGTGTTATGATCGTTTTAGCAATAGCGATGCTATATTATTTTAGAAAAAGGAAGTGGCTTTAAAGTTTATATAATTACAATTCTATAAATGCGAGATAATTCTTGTTTTTTTTTGTTTTAAATGTGACGAAGACTATCTTTTTGTGTCTAAATTTTTATAATTATAATATTTAACACAATGAAAAAAATGGCAATCGATTTTAAATACCTTAATCAAGAAATGATTAATGCTATCGCAATGATTTACAAAGACGGTTTTCGCGAAAGCGATGTTATTAGTTTTTCTGAGGTTGATAAAGAAATGGAAGGACGAGTAAAGCTAATAATTAAAGATACTATCTTTTTTGTGAAGGAAGAACTAGTTAAAGATGTACTTGATGGTAGGTTTGATGAAGACTTTTTAAAACCAGATATAGATGAAGATAATTGTGATGCAGAATATTGCTAATAATAAGTGACCTTTTAAGTATTATAGTGTCTAAAATAGTATAACAAAACAATTAATATAAAAATGAAAACTATAACAACAGTAATCACTTTATTCTTTTTTACTTTTGTAGTAACAGCTCAAAACGAAAAAAAACAACAGCAAGTAAATAATACTAAAGAGACATTAAAATTGCAATTAGCTACTTACTCTGGAAATAATAACGGTGTATTTTATTTTAAAAATACCGAAGATGATAGCTTAATAACTTTTTCTAATATTAATGACGAAATCATTCTTAAAAATGATTTTTATAATAAAGAAACAATAGGTGAAATTTTTAAGATTACGTCAAAAACAGAAACATTAAAAGTTAACTCAAAAGAAGAGAAAAAGCAAGACGTTACGACAACGGTAACAGCATATCAAAAAGTAACTATTTTAGTAAATATCGAAAAGAGTTTTAATACAAAAACAGAAAGATCTTTAGGACTAAATTAAGTCTAAAAAGTAAATGATTGATAGATTGATAAAACAATTCCATTTTGGTTAGTGTGAATTGTATGGAGCCAGGATGAATGTTCTGGCTTCATTTTTTAATAAAAAATAAGATATGATAATGTATAAGAGTTCAATTAAAATAGGAAACAAGGAAGAGTTAGTAAATATTCTAAATCAACAATTAGCGGATACATTTGATTTATACAGTCAACTGAAGCAAGCGCATTGGAATGTGAAAGGAATGCAATTTTATGCCTTACATCTACTTTTTGATGATTTGGCTAAAGAAGTATTAACTTATGTAGATATGATAGCAGAACGCGCTACAGCCCTTGGAGGAGTAGCCAAAGGAACTGTTAGAATGTCTGCTGAAAATTCAAATCTAACACATAGTCCAGATACTTTTGACAATAGCGAATTTACCGTTAAAAAGATGGTAGAAAAGTATGCTCTTATTGCAGAGTCTATGAGAAATTCTATAGAAGTTTCTGAAAAACTTGGAGACAAAGCTACAGCAGACTTATTTACTGAAGTATCTAGAGGGATTGATAAAGGCTTATGGTTTTTAGAGTCTCACCTTAACTAAGTCTTAATAACATTTAAGATGCTAAAAAACAGAAAAAGGCACTTGTTTGATATAACAAGTGCCTTTTTGCTTTTACAAAAAAATTATATCTGTTTTAAAGAAATAATAGTCCTTATACTTGACATTATATCTTCATCATCCAGTACATTATCTGTAGAAAAAGTAATTTCAAACGTCTTACCTATAAATGTCTTTGTAGTCAGATTAAACATTTTAGCTGCTTCTTTAGAAATTTTTTCAAAGCTCTTTGTGTTTTCTTCACCATCTTCATCTTTGAAAGTGAATGTGTATGCACCATCTTCAATTCCCGAATAAACGGCTATTATTATTGTAGGCAAATTTTCTTCTTCATTCACTTCATCTTCTTCCATAATTTCTTCTAGATCTTCATCTACTTGCGCTGTAGCAGTGTAGTTGCAAAATAAAAATGCGACTAAAAATAACGGTACTAATTTTAATGTTTTCATTTTGTATGGGTTTTATTGTTTATTTTATTCCCAAATTGTTTATTCCTATTGGGCTTACATTTTAGACACAAAACGATATTTAAGGTCACTATTTATCTTATTTTTTTTATTTATCATTTTTTGGTTTAGCCATAAGAGAAACTAAAATTCCTAGTAATAAGCATACTGCAATAAAAGTAAGGGAGAACCATTCTGGAAATTTATAGAAGTGAAGTACGATTAATTTAAGTGAAACAAAGACCAAAATAGCAAAGACACTGTACTTTAAGTATTTGAATTTTACCAGCATATTTGCCAAGAAAAAATACATAGATCGCAGGCCAAGAACCGCAAATATATTTGAACTGAATACAATAAACGGATCTGTTGTAACCGCTAGTATTGCAGGAATACTATCTACAGCAAAAAGCACATCTGTTAGCTCAATCATAATTAAAGCAATAAATAGAGGTGTTACCATTTTTACGCCATTTTCTTTTACCCAGAATTTCTGACCGTCTAAAGTATCTGAAACTTTAAATTTTTGATAAAGAAATGCCTTGAATTTAGAAGGTTTAGTTTCATCCTCTTCTTTTAAGAGCATTCTAAATGCTGTAAAGAGTAAAAATGCACCAAATACGTAAGTGATCCAGCTTAATTGATTAATTAGGGTTATTCCTGCCCAAATCATTAATGCTCTAAAAACTATAGCACCTAAAATTCCCCAGAATAATACTTTGTGTTGATGATTAACAGGTATTTTAAAAGAGGCAAATATCATAGCGATTACGAAAAGATTATCAACGCTAAGCGATAATTCTATAAGATAACCAGTGATGTATTTTATTACAGCCTCGCTAGGTGTTAAAAGGTTTTCATTTGGAACCAGCTCAGCCTTAAATACCCAATAAATAATAAAAGAAAATAGTCCAGCGATTAGTACCCAAAGTGTCGTCTCTATTGCTACTTTCTTTTGCGTGAGAACACTTCCTTTTTTATTAAGTATTAAAAGGTCTATCATTAATAAAATGATGACTAATAGAATTAAGCCTGTCCAGATCATTTTTTTGTATTATTTCTAAGATTTATTTAAACTTTAAAAATTTCACCATAGTTTTTAAAACTCTTAAATTCTATCATATAACCATCTGGATCTTCAACAAAAAATGAAAGATGTTCACCAATTTTATTTTCAAGAAAAGTAACCTCGGTGGTTACTTCTAAATCCATTTGAAAAAGTTTGGAATATAATTTCTCCCAAACATCGATATCTATGATAACGCCAAAGTGAAAAGAAGGCAATTGTTTCTCTCCTAAATTGTAATTCTTGAAGTGAAAATTAAAGCTACCAGCTTCAGTAAAAGTAATTTGATTTCCATATAAATCAATATCAATCCAGCTAGAACCTTTTCTACCTAATTTTGATCCTAATTTATCTGTGTAGAATATTTCTGTTTGTTTTATACTTTTACAAGGTAATGCCAAATGAAACGGTGCTTTCATATTATTTTTTTTATTGAGACCCATTAGTAGGTTTGAGGGCGCATTTTACTATTTATAATAGGATATTAAAACTATTTTGTATTTCGAAGAGTAATTTAAATTTTATTGGAAATAAGATGCTTTTCATCTTATTTCCAATAAAATTCTAAACCAAAAAGTGTTAATTTAAAATAAAAATAACTTAATATACTGTAATCCTTTTCTGTGTCATAAAAAAGTTTCTCGTTATCAGAAATAATAAATTAAGTTTTTAAAATTAAACAATAGTATATCTTTCTTGAGTCTAAAGTATTAAAAAAGCTTAATTTACAGTATCTTCATCTTCATCTTCATCTTCATCTTTCTGATCATCTTCATCTTCATCTTTCTCATCGTCTTCATCTTTCTCATCATATTCATCTTCCTCAAAATACTCGCCTTCTATTAGAATTTCAGTATCGTCATCTTGATCAATTTCAGAATTAGTTTTTTCAATATTAATTTCTTCTTGCGATTGTTCCTTTTTAGTTTCTCTACATGAAATAAATACTAGTGCAAAAAGAATTGTAAAAAATGTTAAAAATTTAAGCTGTTTCATAATTAAAATAATTTAAGAATTAATTGTTTTGTCATTAAACTGTATGTATGAGACACAGTAATGTGTTTTAGGTCACATTAATTTTAACTGCCTTATCATTGTTATTGGATCTGATTATGATTTTTATAAAATGAGACAGATTGGAATATTATATATTGTGTAAAGCAAAAATTTTTGCATCTGGTTTTTTTGTATCTTGGTTTAAATTTACACTGTATTAGTAAAATGAAAAATATTTTAATCCCAATAGATTTTACACCTATTTCAATTAATGCATTGGAATATGCTATATCACTTTTTAAAGATTTTAAAATTGAATTTTGTTTACTTACTATTTATATAAGTAAGCCATCAAAATTATTGGGTGATGATTATAATGATGAATGGTTTGGGGAAATGGATGACGATGCTTCGGACCAAATGCAAGAACTCGTTGAGCTTTACAATAAAAAGTCTAATGAGTATCATAGTTTTATTCCTATTGTTAAATCTGATTCTATAATAGAGGCAGTAAAAAAAACTGTTGAGTCGAGATCTATTGATTTAGTAATAACAGGAACCAAAGGTGTTTCTAGTATTAAAGAAACGTTTATAGGTAGTAACTCTTTAAGGATGATAAACACAATTGATACTTGTCCTATACTTGTTGTTCCGGGAAGCTATCGTTATACTAATCTACATCAGATTATTTTTTCAACGAATTATAAGCGTACTTTTAATAACAAAGAATTAAAAAGTCTTATTAAACTTGGCATTATGAAACAAGCGACTATAGAAGTGGTTTGTCTTTCGGAAGATGCTTTTTTAACTGAAACTCAGAAAAAAAATAAATCGATATTAGAAGAATTATTTGAAAGCTTAGATATTAACTTTAAAAAATTGGATTGGGAAAATTCTGAAACAGAAACCATTCAAAATCATACTGAGAATACAAAAAGTGAATTACTAGCTTTAATAAACCATAAACACAATTTTTTTCACAGGCTTACAGAAGAGAATGTCATTAAAAAAGTAAGCTTTCATAGTAAAGTCCCTTTATTAATTTTACCAGAAGTATTATAATTAAAAGAGACTGTCTTAAACAGACAGTCTCTCTTTTTAATATTAAAATTTTTCTATTTCTTTATTTTTTTTAAAGATTTGAGAACATAACTATTCTCTGTAGGTTCGTCGATATCGTTGTCAGAATCCTCAAGATCTTCTTCTAGAACTATCTCATACGTGATTTCAAAATCTTGATCGACTAAAGAATCAGAGTTTAAATCGAATGTTTTCAAAATATCCTCAGAAATTTCGCTAAAAGTAATGACTGTATCCGCATCGTCATCATCATCATCATCGCCATATATAGTAAAACTATACATATTGTATTGGTAACCATCATAACTAGCAACCGCTGTTATAGTTTCTTGTTTCAGACTTTTAAATGAAAATAAAGAGATACTCAATACACATAAAAGCATTATCATTTTTGATTTCATAATTATAAATTTTTAAGTTATTTTTTATTTCTTCAGAGTTTTGCCACCTCAAGTCTGAAAGCTTTTAGTAATTACTTTAAAAGTATTTACGCGTGGTATTCTAGCAGGGCATATACGTTTTTGTCGCAATTTTAGATTATCTGTTTTAAGTTATTATTGCTTTGAACTTTAGCAACAATTTCTTATTGGTTAAAATTATAATTAGTTAAAATAGAATCCATCATTTTAGTTCCTTTTTCAATTGCAAGTGCAGTTTTCCAATATTCTGCTTTCAAAATAGGTTTTAGTGGTTGCTCTACCTTTGAAATAAATTGAAAAGCATCAATCAATTGTGCATCCCATTTTTTGTAATATTTTAATAAATCATCTGGATAAACCGTTTTGCGTTCTGTTCCTTCGTCTACACCGTTAAAAGGTCTATCGATATTGAGGTAACCATAGTCATCAGTCAATTGTTCTCCTACTTCAATATTCCGTATTGCTAGCTCAAAATTATATGCTGTGGTGAGGCAGTTTGACTTAAAACTATGGTTTACAAACCTTCCATTATCCCAGCAAAGAATTAAATTTCCTTTATTATTTTTATAAGCGTAGGTATCTAGAATATCTTTATAAATAGGTTCTAGCGACGCAAATTCTTGAGGTGTAAATTCTCTATCAAACTTATCTAATACCCAAGTGATAGTTCCTTTTGGAATAAAAGCTTTAGTCACAACACCGTAGCCTACTTGGTCACTTATAAACTTAATTTCAGTGTTTGGATGTATCATTATTAAATGTATTAAAGTTTAAACTTTAATTTCTTTTCAATAGCTTCGATCATAATATTTGCTATATCTAATCCTGTAGCATTCTCAATACCTTCTAAACCTGGTGATGAATTTACTTCTAACAATAATGGTCCTTTATTTGAGCGAATAATGTCTACACCAGCAACAGGCAGGTCTAGAATTTTAGCTGCTTTAATCGCTAGTTTTCTTTCTGCTGAAGTAATTTTAATTTTAGAGGCACTGCCGCCTTGATGAATATTTGCTCGAAACTCTCCTTTTTCTGCTTGACGTTGCATAGAAGCTACTACTTTGCCGTTTACAACAAAACAGCGAATATCTTGTCCGTTTGCTTCTTTAATAAATTCTTGTACCAAAATATTAGTCTTTACACTCTTAAATGCATTTATAACACTTTCAGCAGCTTTTGTGGTTTCCGCTAATACAACACCCTTTCCTTGTGTGCTTTCTAGTAATTTAATGATAAGTGGAGCACCATTTACCATCTTAATAAGATCTTTGGTATCTAATGGTGAATTAGCAAAACCAGTAATAGGAATATGTATATCGTGTTTTGCAAATATCTGTGTAGCTAATAATTTATCTCTGGATTGTGTGATTGCGTCTGCTGAGTTTAAACAATACGTATTCATTGCATCAAACTGACGTATTAAAGCACAGGCATAAAAAGTTATCGATGGTTTGATTCGTGGTATAATGGCATCAAATTCATCTATTACATTGCCCCCTCTGTACCGTATTTGTGGTTCAGTTGCATCAAACTTCATATAGGCTTGTTGTACATTAAGGAATACCATTTCATGACCTCGAGCTCTACCTGCTTCTATAAGACGTTTATTACTAAATAATTCAGGGTTACTTGCTAACAGAGCAATCTTTAATCCTGTTTTTTCTTTTTGAAAAGAAGCATATTTTATATCCAGATCTTCCTGTGTATATTCGGGTAAAAGATAAGTTGCAGAAGGGTTTACTAAATAACGATTAAATAAAGCCTCGCGACCTAAGAGCATTCTAAACTCCATAGAGTCTCGATTTGCCAGAGTAACCTCTATTTCAAAAGTGTCATCTCCTATTGTAATGGGAGTTTTAATAACTATACGTTCTTCAGAAATTCCCATAGAACTTTTTATAGATCTTTTTGCGTGAATTTTAGCTTCACAAGTAATACTAATACTTCTGTTTACTTGAAGTGGGTTTACTTCAAAACGCACCCATTCTTCTGTATCTTTATAGAAAGGTTTAATGTTGTTTGCTTGTATTGATGATGTTTTTGCACCCGAATCTACACGTGCTTTTATGGCTGGTATGCCAAAGGTTTCAAATGCGCACCATTCTTCACTACCTATAATTGTTAAATTGTCCAATTGTTATTTTATGAGTTTAAGTATGAATAAATCTATTACTTCTATAACTATTAAAATGATAATAATCCATTCGAGCTTACTACTCTCTTTATGAAACATTATATCTTTAAATAGATCAAGGTTTTCTTTTACTATATCAACCTGTTGGTTGATAATTTGATACCTATCTTTTAAATCAAATTTTTTCTTTAATTCTAGATTAAATTTGTTCAGATTTTCATCATCCCAAGCGGCATCTGGCGAATCAAAAATGTATAAGTTTTCTGAAATTTTATTTTTTACATTTAATACTCGACCTATATATCGTTTTAACTTTTTTCCTCCAATATCTAATCTTCCTTTGTTTTCGAGATAAGTGGTGTGCAGTCTTGTGTCTTCTAACAACTGTTCTGTAATACTTGCATAATGATCTAGCGCTACAGATTGAGATAAATTAAGCATCACTAATCGCAGGCTTTCTGTGTTATTATCATTTAAAGTTACAGAGTCAAAATCTGTACTAAATGCATCTCCTTCGGTTATTATTTCTAATGTTTCAGAAAGAGAGGTATTACCCATTTTTTTACCTTTTAATACAGGAAATATTTTTTCTTTTAACTGGTCTATTTCTTTAGATGTATAATCGTACACACAGACAATTCCATACTTAAAAGCATATAAAAACTTCCCCTCTTCAAATTCATAAAACAATTCATCATTATCTGAAACAAGTGGGCGTTGTTTAAATACCTTTTTAAGTAATTTAAGGTCTATATTTTCTGCTATTTGAAAAGCAAGAGCTGTTTTTTTCATTCTATTATGAAGCAAAAACCTCATTGCTATTTTTAAAGCTTTTAAATTCAATCATATAGCCATTTGGATCTGTAATAAAAAAGGAAAGATGTTCTCCTATCTTATTTTTCATAAACGTTACCTCTGTAGTTACTTCTTGATTAGATTGAAAAAGTTTTGTATATAATTTCCCCCATTCATCTACGGATATAATTACTCCAAAATGAAAGGAGGGCAATACATTATGACCAAGCTTATAATTTTTAAAATCAAAATTAAAAGCACCAGCTTCTGTAAATGTTAGTTGGTTATCATAAAGATTAATATCAGTCCATTTATCTGCTTGTCTACCTTTGGTTGCACCTAAAATAGATATGTAAAAATGTTTTGTAACTTCTATGTTTTCACAAGGTAATGCTAGATGAAATTGTGCTTTCATAATTATTAAAATTTAAATAAGTTTTAGTTGCTCAATACGATATATTACAAAATCCTCCTCAATAAGATCAAAAACTTCTTTGTAAGAGATATAAAATAGTTTTCCTATTAGCGATTTGTCTTTTTTTAAATCATATTCATATAATACCGAACGATTTATTTCTTCAAAAATAATCTCATTCCCATCCTCTATAGTAAATGAGAAATGTCCTTTAGAGTACGTTTTAAAAATTCCTATTTCTATCATATAAAATAAGTATTTAATTATTCCTCTTCGTTAATAGAAATGTTATCATCAAAATCATCATTATGTTCTTCCATAGCTTGTACTAAACGCTTTCCTATTTTCACTAAATAAATAGTATCCTCAGTTTGTACTTCAACTGCTTCTATAACTTCTTTTTCAGCATTTCTAAATGAAATGACATGTCCATCATCATAACCGTCTGGGTATTTATTAACCAATAGATCTAATATGTCTATGTTTAGTTTCTTATAATCTACAATTATTTTTTTCATCTCTGATATATTAAAAATTAGTCAAGGGTTTACATATCTAATAAATAAGCAAAAATTAAAGGTGCAACTATAGTGGCATCACTTTCTATAATAAACTTAGGAGTATTAATATCTAATTTACCCCAGGTAATCTTTTCATTAGGAACGGCACCACTATATGAGCCATAACTGGTGGTGGAGTCACTTATTTGACAAAAATAACTCCAAAAAGGTGTTTCAGGTCGCTCCATATCTTGGTATAACATCGGCACCACGCAAATTGGGAAGTCGCCTGCAATACCCCCACCTATTTGAAAGAATCCTATACCGTTTTTAGAATTATCTAAATACCAATCAGCAAGGAATGTCATATATTCAATTCCAGATTTAATCGTACTCGCTTTTAATTCTCCTTTAAGCACATAGCTGGCAAAAATATTACCCATAGTACTATCTTCCCATCCAGGGCAAACTATTGGTAAGTTTTTTTCTGCCGCAGCAAACATCCACGAATCTTTTAAATCTATTTCATAATATTTTTCTAATACTCCAGATAGTAACATTTTGTACATGTATTCATGTGGTAATAAGCGCTCTCCATTAGATTGAGCATCTTTCCAAATCTTTACAATATGTTTTTGAATACGCCTAAAGGCTTCTTCTTCTGGTATACAGGTATCTGTTACACGATTTAATCCTTTTTCAAGTAAATCCCATTCATCTTGTGGTGTGAGGTCACGATAGTTTGGTACACGCTTGTAATGAGAATGCGCTACTAAATTCATGATATCTTCTTCTAGGTTAGCTCCTGTGCAAGAAATGATATGTACTTTACCTTGACGTATCATTTCGGCAAAACTTTTACCCAACTCAGCAGTACTCATCGCACCAGCTAAAGAAACTAGCATTTTAGCACCAGAATTTAATTGGGCTTCATATCCTTTTGCAGCATCAACAAGTGCAGCCGCATTAAAATGTAGATAATGGGTTTCTATAAATTGTGAAATTGAGCCTTTAGTAATCATCGTCTTCGTTATATTTTGGTGTGTTGTTTTTGGTTGTTGTCTGGTAATCGTTGTCAAAATCATCTTCGATATCGTTATCCTCAAATTTGTAACTCAGCATCTTGTAATAGAGCTTTGCTGCCAAGAAATCTGAAGATTTATCATTCTTTTTAGGACATAATTCTACAATATCAAAACCGACTACATTCTTTTCTTTAAATACCTGTTTCAAATATTCAAGTGTTTCATACCATAACAAACCTCCAGGTTCTGGTGTACCAGTACTCGGCATAATAGAGGGGTCAAAAGCATCTAGATCAATAGTAATAAAAACATTTTCTGTCATTTGATCTATAGAAGCATTCATCCAAGAGTTGTCGTTCACCATTTCGTGAGCAAAGTAGGTTTTCTCTTTATCTATCACAGTAGTTTCAGAAACGTCCACCGATCGTATTCCTACTTGTATTAAGTTTGTGGTTTGGCTAGCTTCATAAACGGCACAGGCATGATTACAGCTAGTGCCTTGGTATTCTTTTCTTAAATCGGCGTGCGCGTCTAATTGAAGTACCGTTAAACTATCATAACATTCATTAAACGCTCTAATTGTTCCTATAGAAATAGAGTGTTCACCTCCAAATAGAGTAACAAATTTGTTCTTTTTAATAAATTTTTTTGTTTCTGAATGTACAGCATCTACCATGGCTTCTGGTGAACTGTTTTCTGTAACGGCATCAGCTAGATAAAGACCTTGTTTGTATACTTCTGTTTGAGTTTCAATATCGTATAATTCCATATTCTCTGAAGCATTTAAAAAAGCTTCAGGCCCTTTATTGGCTCCTTTTTGCCACGTACTTGTTCCATCATAAGGAACAGGTATTAATACAATTTTTGCGTTTTCAAGTTTTCCAAATTCTTCTGGAATACCAGCGTATGTATTGGTTTTCATTTTATTAAAAAGTTTGCTTTAGTATGATAATTTTATAGTGTCTGAATCTTTAGAATCCGAATTAGTTGCTTTATTAATCGCATAATCGTATCCTAAAATAGATAGTAATTGTTGTGATGTTTGTTGTTCTGCAAATACCGAAGTAATAAGCCCTCCATTTTCATCACGATCTATAAGAATATGTTTAGGTGTAGGGATCAAGCAATGCTGTAATCCTCCAAAGCCACCTATGGTTTCTTGGTATGCTCCGGTATTAAAAAAGCCAATGTATAATGGTTTGTCTTGATTGTATTTAGGTAAGTAAATAGCATTCATATGCTGTTCACTATTGTAATAATCATCGCTATCACAGGTAAGACCGCCTAACAATACACGCTCATATTCCTTATCCCAACTGTTTATGGGTAGCATTATAAAACGCTTATTAATGGCCCAAGAGTCTGGAAGTGTGGTAATAAATGATGAGTTAATCATATTCCACTTCTCACGATCGTTTTGTTGTTTTTGATATAACACTTCATAAATAGCGCCCCCACTTTCTCCAACTGTAAAACTGCCAAATTCTGTAAAAATATTCGGTACTTCAACATCGTTCTCATCACAAACTTGTTTTATCTGATAAATGATTTCACTTACCATATAGGCATAGTCATAATCATAAGCTAATGAATTTTTAATAGGAAAACCACCACCTATATTTAAACTGTCTAGGGTTGAGCATTCCTTTTTAAGCTTCACATAGACTTTCATACACTTTAAAAGCTCATTCCAATAATAGGCAGTATCACGTATTCCTGTATTAATAAAAAAGTGTAACATTTTAAGCGTTACCTTAGGGTTATCTTTAATCTCACGGTTATAGAATGGCACTATGTTTTTATAGCCTATTCCTAATCTTGAAGTATAAAACTCAAATTTTGGTTCTTCCTCTGAAGCTATGCGTATACCTACATTATAGTTACCATCTACTACTTGGTCAAAGAGGTTAATTTCTTCGTAATTATCAAGAACAACGATGCAATTTTTATGTCCGTTATTAATAAGACGAGCAAGATTTTGAACGTATTGGTCTCTCTTAAAACCATTACTAATTACATAAGTTTTGTCTGTGATTTTACCTTGTGCTTTTAGATTTTCAACGATATCTACATCAAAAGCAGAAGACGTCTCTATGTGTATATCATTCTTTAATGCCTCATCAAGCACGTGCTTAAAGTGAGAGCTTTTTGTGCAGTAGCAATAATTGTAATTACCAGCATAGTTATGCTCATTTATAGCATCTTTAAACCAGCTTTTCGCCCTGTTAATATTATCCGAGATTTTAGGTAGATACGTGAATTTTAAAGGCGCTCCGTATTCTTCGATTAGCGCAATTAAATCAATTCCGTGGAAGCTTAATTCATTTACGTTTAGGGTGAATTCTTCCTGTGGAAAATCAAAGGTTTGATCTATAAGATCAACATATTTTGTTTTCATTGTATGTAAATAAAAAATTTAGAAAATGTAGTTTTTGTTCTTTAGAACAAATGAACCTGAGTTTCTAATATTTCAGATACGAAATATAAATACAGTAGATGGGTCGAAGCTATTTTGCTTCAACAAAAGGAATGTAGTATTAGTTTCAGAAGTCAGCCTGATAATTCGGTTCTCTATCCCTAGAGCAGCTTTTGAAGTAGACTTCTTTATTCTTCTAAGCCCGAATATGAAAAAAGATTTCATTTTAAATATGGCAATGCGTTCTCATTATGAACTCATTATTGAGTGCTAAAATATAAAAAAAATGATATGGTTGGTATTTTTTTTTATTTATTTCAAAAAAAAACAAACTACACATCTCGGGATTATACAACATCCTGAGATGTGTAGTTTGTTTGTATACTATTTTAGACACAATAATTATAAATAGGTCACATTTACAAATTGAAAGTGCTGCTCAATTAAGAGCAGCACCCTCATCATTTTGAAATTTGAATTAGCCTACTTTAATTTTTTCTTATTAGAAGGTTAATTTGTAACCTATGGCAATTTGGTTATAATTAAACGAATTACGCATTGTATAATCTACAAACAATTTATTATTTAGTAATGGTAATGACGTTCCAAAAACTACATTATAAAATCCTTCCAGCTCACTTTCTAAATCTCCAAAACCTAATCCAATTCCTGCATAAGGCTCAAATTTTTTAGTCTTTAATTCAATAGGATAAACGACGTTTCCTGAAATACCCCAAGTTGTTTTGCTTCCCAGTCCAATAGACACTTCAGGTATAAACTTTAATGGAATATTTTTTATATTAAAATAAGAACGAATTCCAAAATTACCAGATGTTATACCACCTACATTCGCGCCTACAAAAACAGAGGAATTTGTGTACGTTAGTAGTTGATCATTACTTGAAACTTCTTCTGTTTTAATAACGTTTCCATTCTCATCAATGGTACTTACTATTGTTTTAGTTTCTCCCCCATTTGATGGAGTAACTACAATGGTAGATTTCTCTTGATTTTGTTTTTTTATGTCTCTAGTATTTCTGTCAATTTTTTTATTTAAATCTTCAAGACGGTCTAAAATTTTCTCTGAAGCTTCATTCATTTTATCGTTAGATGCAATAACTATTTTATCCTCTATGGTTTGCACTGTTCCAGTTCCCCTTTTTGTATTTACTTCAAGAAGTAGTTTTTCTAAAAGATCAATGCGCTTATTCAAGTAATCTACATCTTTATCATTATTGTTTAATTTAGGTACTTGCCCTTGAAGGGGAGCCGCATCTCTCTGTTGAGGCTCTTCATCAAGTCCTCTGAGAATACGATCAATTAAATACTCAAATTCTATAGGAGTCATTTTAATAAGTTTCTCTTTTGATTTAGATGCTGTTTTTTCTGTAATGACACTGTCTACTAACTTTTTATCAACTTTTAAATCAACAGGAGTTTCTTCTTTATTAGCTTCTTCAATAATTTGTTCTTTTATCTGTTTTTCTTGAACTTTCTCTACATCCTTAACCTCTTGAAGCGCTTCTTCTACAATCTTTTTCTCTTCGAGAATCTCAACCGCTTTTTCAACATCTTTTTCAGCATAAGCTTCTTTAAGTTCAACTTCAAGAGATTCGATTTTATCTTGATATTCTTTTTTAAGTTTATCTAATTTTTGATCATTACGTGATTGTTGATCACTTAATACCTTTTTTACGCTTTCCTCATAGACCTCATTAGGAGATTTTGCTTTTTTGCCTAAAGTGAACTTCAAACCTGCGTTATAAAAAACACTTGTTTGTATATCATCCGTATTAGAAATATCTGTAACATTATCCCCAGAGGTAACCATAGCCCTTGCTCCACCTGAGATAAAAACATATTTACCCAACGGAATATTTAAACCTATACCACCTGTGGCAAACGCTCCACTTTCTGCCGTTCTAATTATACTAGGATCTATTGCATCTGGAGTTGTCACATAACTAGCCATTGGATTTAAATAACCACCTCCTAGAATTAAGAAAGGTGTAACGCCATTTCCATCATTTAAGCGTGCTCTAAATTCTGCACCGTACATTGATAAATCATCAAAATCGGTAGATAACTGTTCCTCTTTGGTTGCTTGAAAATAGAATCCACGAACCCCTATGTATTCATTAAAGTCTACTCCTGCAAAGCCTCCTAACCAGTAAGTATCTCTTAATAGAGAACCATCGTCAAAGTTTGTATACGCCAAACTTGGCTCAATTATAAATCGTAGGCCTTTCAAGCCTCCTTTAAATTTTTGTAAATAAGCTTTATCAAGGTCAGATAATACACCGGGCTTTCGTCCTCCTAAGTAAAATTGTAATGCCCCTTGAACAGACCAATTTGAAAGACGTTCATTTTCAAAATCTGCTTCAGTCACTCCAAATGCTACTAGATCATCAGCAGATAATAAGTTTGCGCCAGAATTAAATTTATAGGTAGTGTTTTTACCTTCTAAAGAAAATACAAAACGTTTTGCGATGTTAAACTTAACACCTAGTCCAGCTGTTGCATAAATTTGCTCAAAGTCATCAACACCATCTAAATCAATGGTTTGCACCCCAGTGCCAAGAGTAATATATGGCTTCAACCTTTTAGTGCCTAGATTTGCTTTAAACTCTCCTCCCCACCTTGAAAGCGTTACATCTTGCGAGTTAAAAAGAGTAGCATCGTAGTTCTCTAAACCAAAATCTTGAAAGCTTGTTTTAAGATCTAATGATTGTAAATATATCCCTCGTAGCTCAAGATATTCTCCAAAACCAAATCCAAGCTTTCCACCAACAAGTACATTGTCCTCAAATCCTGATTTATCATCCCACCAAGTATATTCTGCGGCTGGAGATAATGTAAAACTAATATCTTTAACTTGTGCTTTCCCTGCATATCCCAATAGGATGAAAAGTGTTATAATAATGAGTCTTTTTTTCATTGTAAATGAATTATTCTTTTTTAAAATTGAGCAACAACCGTCTAACACCCCTTAAAAAGGGTTGTGCAACTGGTGTGCCTTATATTATGTTTAATAAATTAAGCTGTGGTAACTAGCTCGTTTGACTTGTCTGAAGCAGGTTTTAAAGCGCTTTTAGTTTGAACCTCTTTTTTTAATAATTGAATTTCAGAATTCTTTTGTAGCTCAACAATCTTCTTTTGAAGATTTGTAATTAAGACTTCGCGTTTCAAGTCTTTCATTCTATCCCAAATCATATAGCCTCCTAATATTAATACTCCAAAAACCTGAATTACTAAAAAAGGCAATGTTGCAAATGTTCTAAACCCTAAATCAAACTCTAAAAAAGTTGAGAAAAGATTTGCACAGAATCTTCTGATTTTGAAACACAATACCTAAGACAGCAGATTGATCTTTTAGAAAAATCTCTGGCCCAGAGTCAAAATAATAGACAGCCTTTAAGTTTAAGTCCAGTAATGAGAGATAGAAAAATAGAAAGAATGCGCTATGAGATTTTACAGTTAAAAGAAAATCTAGAAGAAAAAAATTTTCAGAATGAGCGGACAAATGTAGTTGTGGTTCCATCGACATCGAGTCCTACCAAAGAAAATGCTCGTTCTTTGGAGAATGCGGAAAAAGCAGAACCAAATAGCGAATATCTCTCTTTGAAAGTGCAATTAGATTCTTTATATGCTTTTGCGAAAGCTGAAAAAGAAATGGTGGATATTCCTCAAAATAATGGTTCACCTAGTTATGATGAAGAGTTTAGTGCTTTACAACAAAAACTAATAGATTTAAAAAATGAAATGGCTGCTAAAAATGCATTGCCTTCAGATTATGAAACGTTGAATGCTCGGTTTAAAAACTATAATCGCGCTGTTTATTTTGAAAATAATGCTAAACTATTAAATACTAAGGGTGTTCAAGTAGTTGAAGAGATATTTTCTCTATTAAATATGTATGAGAACTTGGATGTTGTAATTAAAGGATTTGCAAGTGATAAAGGTAACCCTCGTTATAATGAGAACTTATCTATGCAACGAACTGAAGCTGTAAAAAAAGCATTAGTTAGAAGAGGTATACACCCCACAAGAGTCTTGACTCAGTACCACGGTATAGATTACAACGCATCAAATGCAGAAAGTGCAAGACGTGTCGAAATAGCAATGTTAGTACGTAAGTAGATTTATTTTATTTTAGGAGGGTTTAATACCGAGGCTTGCCTCGCTAGTCAATGCTTAAAGTTTGTAAACGTGTTTCTTAAAAATGCTCCGCAGGCTTGCTTCGAAGAAATTTACTTCTCTAAAAGTTTACGCAGTCTCGTTATCCGAGACAACTTTCTTTTTTGTGTCAAAAGCTATAATTTTTTCAGTAAACCCAATCCAAAAAGGGCTAATAACAAGTGTTAATGAAATTAAACTAATGGTAAACTTATATCCAAAGTCTTCAATTATGCCTAAACTTAACGCGGTCGAACTAAGTAAAAAACTAAGCTCTCCAATTTGAGCTAACAAAGCACCTCCCAATAGTGCTTCTTTCCAATTAGAAGAAAAGAAACGTAGAATCATAGAGTTTAAGAAATGATTTGTAAGATAGACTACTATTAGAACTAGTAAAATTGTACTAAGATTGTCTTTTAAAAAGATAAGATCTATTTGCAAACCTACACTTATAAAAAAGAAGGATACAAATAATACTCTAAATGAATGTAGCGTATCGTGAATCCAATCTGTTTCTTTAGCAGCATTAATAATCATACCACCAACAAAAGCACCGAGTGCTCCAGATAAACCAAAGAGTAGCGTAAATAAAGCGCCTCCAAAACAAAGAAAAATAGCCATAAAAACCTGTAATTCGTGGTCACGTTCAATTTTTTTAGCAAATGGAATGTGCAGAGCTCCTTTTACATACATATAGATAAGTGCTGTTACGATAATAATTGCTCCTACAATCATTAAAACTAAGCTTTGAGTAGATTGTTCTTTACCTCCTAATTGAGAAATGATAATTAGTAACGGAACCAAAGTAACGTCTTGAGCTAATAAAACACTCAATACATTTTTGCCAATTCTAGTATTTATAAGTTGTTTGTCTTGTAATAATTTTATGACTACAGCAGAGCTGCTTAATGCGATTACAAACCCCAGAACAATAGAGCGTGCAAAACTCCAGTCTACAAAATACCCAATACCTAAAACGATTAAAACACTAAAGCTTATTTGTGCTAATGTCCCTATTACGGCCACTTTCCATCGCTTCACAAAATCAATAATATTAACTTCCATTCCTATGAAAAATAGCAGTAATATGATTCCTAGCTCGCCTAATAAGTAAATGGATTCTTTATCTTTAATAAAACCAGCACCGTGTTCTCCTAAAAGCACACCTGTTATTATATACCCTATGATATAGGTCTGGTTGAGTTTACGTAATATGATACTTATGGCAATAACGACAACCGCTAGTATAGACACAAGTATAATGATAGCGTCTATAGAACTGGAAGATGCTAGGAGCGTTATAAGGCTGAGATGCATAATGATTAAAATATTATTTATTAGGGAATGCAGTGATTTCAAAAGCAGCAGATGCTACTTCAATCTTACCTTCTGATTCATTTATAGCGGTTAATACTTTATCTGATAATTTAGACTTTGTTCCTCTTCTTGATTTAAAATCGACGACGTATCGTAAAGTAAATGTGATCCAATTTTCATTAAAAGTCATTGTAACCATTGGCTGTACTTTTGCATTTTCAATACTATATTCACCTATCATTTTATCCCATGATTCTTGAGATGAATTTGAAAAATCTCCAACGACTTCTTTTAAAATAGATTCAAAAAGTGTTTTTGTATGCGTATGATCACTACTTGTTTTAATTGGAACTGTCATTTCATCCCAAAGAAAAGGGAAGTCTCCAGAGTAATTATAAACAGGATCTTTAAAAAGAAAACTATTTGCTACACGTACCATTTTACCATTATAAAGATCTCCATTTACCCAATCACCTATTTCCATAAGTGTTGTACGTAGTAGGCCAATATCTATTACGTCACCTTTTACGCTTCCTAATTTTATTCTATCTCCCACTTTGAAAAAACGACCCGTAAATATGGCGATGTATCCAGCAATGCTCACAATAACTTCCTGAAGCGCGAAGGCTATACCAGCTCCAGCAACCCCAAGAGCCGTTCCAATTCCAGAAAAACTAGTATTAAAAATGAGCATTAAGCCTATGACAAATAATATGTAACCAAGAAAAGAAACCAATTTTCTAAATTTATATTTGGAAGAATTATCCTTAACCATTTTAGAAACCCCATTCTTAAGAATACGACTTAGAACATATACTGCTATAAATAGTATGAAAATGGAAGCAATCTTAATAAAAAATGGCTCTTCAAGTGTCTCTTTAATCTCATTCATAATAAGTCTGATTTATGTTACAAAGGTGAAGTTAAAAAATAAAATGACCTTTAAATAAAGTATAAAGGTCATTTAGAATGTTTTCAGAAACAATAATATCGTTTCGTTTAGCTTTTAACTTTCATCCTCTGCATCTGAATGCGTTGTACCTTCAAAGGACTCTACAAATTTTAAATCACGAAACCAGTAGGAAGATGAAATCGCCTCAAAAATTATCGTATTATCTTGTGTCTCTAGAGTTTTAAGTTGCCAGATAATGTCTTTTGCTTCCTCAAAAGATTCTCCTATTAATTCATCTTTATAAAGTCTATTTATAAGTGCATTATCAGGCATTCCTTTAGCAATTAATCGTATTAAAGTGGCTTCGTTTTGATTTTTAAAAATCACTAAGTCACTTGACTTTTTTCCTGTAATTGCTATTTGAAATTTTACTGCTTCTGGATGTGGAAACTTTCCATTGTAAGCTTGATATAAAAATTGGGCAACATTAAAAAACTCCTCGTGCATAGATAAGTCTGCATATTCTTCCCATATTTTTTCTTCAATCATCTCGTGAGAAAGATTGTCTTTTTGGCCGTTGTTAAGGCGGTCTTTAAAAATGTAGTCTAAAATGATTTTTGCAGCTTCATTTGGCTCATTATCTGTAACCGCTATCATACACATTTCTTTAAGGTCTGATAGCGCTATTTCGGTGGTGTCACCAAATTCCAATTGATCTAGAATATCTAAATACATCTGGTTTGTCCAGGCCCCCGGTAATTCTTGTATGTTTGAATATTTAGAAATTACAACATTATATATTGTTTTCATTGGATATTTTAATTTTAAAAGGTTATCGCAAAATTTGAGTTGAAAAGGGTTGTGACCATTTTGAAACACGACTAATTGCAGGAGCTGCTGTTGCAAATATTTCAAGCTTTCTAGTATAGAGAGAACTACTCTGTTTAAGCCTTCCCAATTTTAAAGCCATAGGCGTTGTGGTCCTTATTTCTTTTTGAGTTGCTGTAAGATAGATAGTAGCCATTCCTAAAAAATCATCAGGTCTGTCCAATGAAGTTTTTATAGGTTGCAAGTGAGTTTCATCCCAATTAGCAATAATTAATGGAGGATCTATATCTCCGTGTACATCGTAGACAAATAAATGAAGACAATATTCCATTTTTAAGTGAATATCTATATCGTGAAATTCAATTTCTGTTACTACCGTAATATCGGTATCATTATCACCTAGATGAATTTCATCTGGGACGTAAAGTAAGTCTACTTTTTTGATTTTGGCCCACTGCCGTCCGAAAGTTTTACCGATCGATCTAAATTAGCTTTTGAACTACTATAAACAGGCGTTATATCTGTTTTTTCACAGAAAATAAGTCCTCTTCAAAGTTTATTTTGATTTGTGGTTTTCCTCTGATTTTTTTAAC
>CALGLR010000045.1 GCA_937959395.1 uncultured Flavobacteriaceae bacterium
ATATTATAATCAAAACGGCTCTAACTCTTATTAATAACGATAAATCTGTCAAAAAAAGTAAAAACAACAAAAGGCTGAAAGCCTTACTTAGTAGAGAATACAGAAATAAAATATTACTTTTTTAAATGCTTTTGCCCTGTCAATATGTAACAACAACCTATACTTTTACATATGATAGCCAATCAAGACCTATAAAAAAAAGGGAGCAAAATAATAAGGGATTAGACAGGGTCGAAGCATATGAATACAATGAAAATGGATTATTACTAAAACTTACAAAGTTAAATATCAAGAGTAATTTGAAGTCAGTAACAACATATTTTTATAATGAAAGCAACTATTTGATAAAAACCGAAACTAAAGGTAAAAGCAATAGTTTTAAAATTGAAGATCATACTACCTTCATAAATGATAATAAGGGGAATTGGCTTACTAAAAAAATCTTTAGGGATAACGAGTTGAAATATTATTTTGAAAGAATTATAAGTTATAAATTAAAAAATGAAGAGTAATTTCCTACCGCAAGAGTATTTTCAAATCACAACCTGTGTTCAAGTAGATGAAGAGTATTTTGCTACCGTAGACATCTTTAATTCAATTATGTTACAAATATTGAGAATTCAGAAGGTATGCGCAATAAAAGTTATTAAATCATTTTTTCTTGTCAGATATAATGCTTAAAAAAATATTAATAAATCTTATTGTGCAAAATGAAGTAAAAAATAATAAGAATAGATATATGTACTTAAAACAAAGCACAAATAATTTAGGCTCAAATTTAAAATTAACATTCATATTCTTAAATAGAGGTATTATTAAAGATAAGAATGAAATTATTAAAGATAGGTAAACCGCTTGTTTCAAAAAGTCAACTAACCTAGGATAGGTTTCTGTCTGTTTTATAATTAGCATTTTCTTGTTTTCGATGGTATGAAGTAATGTTGTGATAGTCAAAAGAAAACCCAAAATCACACTAAAAACAACCAATGTTGAGCCTATTAATTCTTTAAAATCGATTCTTTTCAAGAAAGAAGAATCAATCAAATACATCACAACTAAACCAACAAAAGAAAGTAGTAATGGGTAATATTGTTCAATAAATTTATTCATCTCTATTTGAATATACTTCAATTAACATATGTCTATGTTCATCATATTTTTCTCTTAACTGCCTATAAACCTCTGCAATTCTAAAATTACCTAATCTTTGTACCTCAACAGTTATAAAATCTTTCAACCTATCTGTAATAAAATCATATAAATGATTAGGATTATCTCCATCATCTCCCCATACTTTTAGTTCTTTTAATTCTGTTTCATTATTCCTCTGAAGAAAACGTACAATATTCCTAACAGCAGTGTTTGTCAAACTTTCATCTTTATCTGCTTTAAACTCAAAAGAAACTTCTCCTGAGTTAAGAGTTTCATTGGCATCAAGTATTTCTTTTAAAGAACTATTATTAGCATCAATAAGACTTGATATATCAGAAGGGTTTGCTATTTTAACTTTTAATTTTTTATAGTTAGGGGCATTTAAAAAAGATGTTAACGCTGAAGGTTTAATAACTTGTGATAGTCTAAATACAGGAAGGTCAAAATTATTCTGAACAAACTTAACAACGGAACTTATATTAACACCCGGTCTTCTGTTTACGATAACAATAATGTTTGTATTCTTATCAAAAAGAAAAGATGTCTGGTACCCTAGACCTTCTTCATCTGTTAAGTCTAAATCTTCAGTTGCTTTTGTTATTAAGTTTTGTTTAGGTGGTATATTTTCTGTCTGAATAAATGTAAAAGTACCAAAAACTATATTATCATTCGTTTGTCTATTTCCAAATAGATCAACCGTACCTCCCTTTTGATGTACTGAATTATATTCTATATCATTTGGAAAAGAAAATGCATTTTTCAACAACTCTTGTGTGTTGTGATATTCTGAATTATCAAACCTTGGCTCAACTTTATAAAAGTAAATATTTAAGTTTCTTGGCATTTTAAATTTGATGTTGGTTTAAGTCTATGATAGTCCTTCAATCAAAGAACTAAAAAGAAAGTGACTTAGCAAAATATACTTTACATATTTTTTAATGGTTGGCAAATAGTTGGCAAAGAATGTTAGTAAACTAAAAAAACCTCTTGAAAATCAAACGATTAACAAGAGGTTTAGTACTGAAGACGGGAGTACATACTTTTTTAAGTGTAGTTAAATCAGTTACTATCAATTTAATCAGTATTAGTAGGACTGTGTTAAACGTAAGTAAACAAGTTTAATTAAATTTAAATTCAAAATATTCCCCCTAATCAAACCCCTTTTTAACGTAATTTAATATATTTGTATTTATATGCAAGTATCATTTCATTTAAGAAAAGACAAAATAGATAAACAAGGTTTAGCACCCATAAGAATGCTAATCACTTTCAAGGGAGTTAGGGTTAGACGTGTTGTTAAAGATGTAAAATCTTCTTTAAAGAATTGGAAGAACAAAGAACAAAGAATAAAAACACCCTTAAAATCTGAAGACTACAATTATTATATTGAGTACAATAAAATTATAGACAGATTAGAGAACAAAGCTAAAGACTTATTTAGGTATATGTTGCTCAATGATATTCAGCCTACCAAAGAATACCTTATAGACAAATTCGAAAACGAAGCCAATACCGAGCTCTCTTTTGAGTTTTTCTCTTGCTTTAAAGAGTTTTTAAACCAAAATAGAAACTCTAAAGCAGAACGTACGATTACTGGTTATACGACAGCGTTAAATTATCTTACAGAATTCGAAGAACACACAGGCTATTCGTTAAGATTTGAAACGATTAATCATGATTTTTTTGAAAAAATAATGAACTATTCATTTGAGGTTAAAGAGATTAAAAACAACTATTTTTCTAGAATAATTACAGTTGTAAAAACTTTTATGACCTGGTCATTCGATAGAGAATATCATAATAACATTACTTACAAGAAATTTAAACTTACAGAAAACGAAATTGAGGTTATTTATCTAACAATGGACGAGCTTCTTGCTTTGTACAATCATAAGTTTGATTCTAGACGTTTAGAGCATGTTAAAGACACGTATTGCTTTGGTTGTTTTACAGGACTTCGTTTTAGTGATATAAAGCAATTAAAACCCTCTTATATTTTTGAAGATCATATTAAGATTAATATTCAAAAAACAAAGTCGATAGATCACAAAATACCTCTAAATAAATATTCTAAGGAATTACTGAATAAATATAAAGACACAATTTACGAACCGTTACCAGTAATATCTAGTCAAAAATTTAATAAATATTTGAAAGAGTGCTGTGAGAAAGTTGAAATTAAAACACCAACTACCATTACAAGGTACGTAGGTCAAAGAAGAATAGATAAAACTGTCCCAAAATACGAGCTTATTACTAGTCATACAGCTCGTAAAACATTTGTTACAAATTCATTAATTCTAGGCATGAAAGAAATGGTGGTAAGAAATATTACTGGACATAAAAAAGAAGAAAGCTTTAGAAAATATGTAAAAATTGCTGACGATTTCAAAAAGCAAGAGATGGATAATACTTGGGATAAAATAAAGGAATGATTTCAAAAGAAGAAAGTTTAATCGACGATGAATTAATATATATTAATAGAAACCTTCCTCAACTAGGTCTGGTAGATAGATTTATTTTTCTAGTTAATCGACTATACAAAAATTTCTATGATGGCTTAAATGAAGCCAGAACACATGGGAATACAACAGATCATACTTTTGAATATGATATTGAAAATGAAGATTTTTTAAACAGATATGGTTACGACAGAATCAAAAAAAATATCATCCTTGAAGGATTTAAAATTAATTCTCCAAATAGCGGAATAATTGAAGTTTTAAAACAGCAATTCAATAATAACAATCTTAAAGATTTATCTAGTAATGAATTAAATCTAATAAACGTAAAAGAGCATCTTTTGATTTCCCCTTTTATTTATTATATAAGAGACCTAAAAGAATACATTATACACGAATTATCTCTATTAGAAAAAAATCAGATTAAATCCAATGTCGCAAATCTCAAAGCAATTTTTTCAGAATTAGTACTTAGACTAAACTATCCATATTCTTGGGATGCCTATAATGAAGGGTATAGAATTTATGAAATACAAAATGAATTATGGGAAAATGAATATGGTGAAATTATTGACACTAAAATGCCAGATCTCAACGCTGAGGAATTGGCTAAATTAATTGGTGTAGACAAAAGACGAACAATAGATTTAAATAATTTAATTAATTGGATTGACTCTATTGAATTAGATTCAATAACCAAAATTTCCAAAAGACAAAAATTGACATATCAGCATCCTAAATTGGCATACAAAAAAAGCCCAATTAAACTAAAGGAGTTGTTTATCCATTTTTTTAATACAAATAATATTTCAATAGATAATGACCAAAGATCTAGAGTGGGTCGATTTATTATAAATTGCATTGAGACCAACTATAAAAACTATTCACTAAGTAGTCAAAGTTATGAGTCTATTAATTTTCTAAACAAAAGAACAATATTACCATTCATTTCCCTTCTAGTCTATCTAAACAAGAAAGAATTATTAGTTCTTAAGAGTTCCAAGCAACTTTCGGAAATACTCATTTCAGAATTAAAACATATCAATAAGCCAAATATTGGCTTGAGTAATCAGTTAAGAGACAATATCTCTCAGAAACTAATGACTAAATCAGCTAATGAGCTAATAATCTTTACAGGATTCAAAAATGAAAACGAAATCAAAATGTTTATAAAAAACTAATAATCAGTATTTTATAAAACAAAAAAGTTGGCAACATTCATTGTCAACTTTTTTTATACTCTTACTTATCCAAAATTTGCTTCATAGAAACACGGAATTAGTTTAACTCCGATAAAGCAAATAACAGATGAGTAATGTATTATTCTACACCCATAACAAAGAAGATCTTGTAAGAGCCGTAAAGCTTGTTATAAATGAGATTAGAAAAACAGACACCATAAGTGATTCTCCAATAAATCCAGAGGAAGATAGATTAACACAAAAAGAAGCTGCTTCCTTTTTAGGAATATCTATCACTAGCTTAATTGCTTGGAAAAAAGGGGGCAAAGTACCATACTACCAAATTGGACGCTCCATATTCTTTTCTAAAAGTGAGCTACTAAAAATAGCGCGTAAAAATCCCTCTTTAGTTAAACCAAGCCGCAGATAATGGAAAAAATCGAGCCATCATATTACGCCATTATTCCCTCGGGAGTGCGATATGACAAACGACTTACTCCAAGTGCGAAATTGTTATACGGAGAAATCACATCACTTACAAATAAGCATGGGTTCTGTTATTCAAGCAATAGATACTTTAAAGACCTATACAAAGTGTCAAAACAAACCATTAATAACTGGTTATTCCAATTGGAACAGTATGGATATATAGAAAGACATATCTATCGAAAAAGAGGTAGTAAAGAAATTTTGAATAGGTATATCACAATATTTGAAAAGCCTATACAAATAAATTTGAACAGGTCTATACAAGAAATTTTGACAGATAATAATACAAGTATTAATAATAAACCAAATAATTCTTTAAAGAAAAAAAGTAACAGTTCAAAAGGGACTAAGAGAGGTCAAGTTTTAAAATAATTGAAAGAGATATGAGTCAGCCAAATTCTATAAATACAATAATGAAAAATTCGGGAATGAATTTCAAAGAAAGAAAAAAGGCTGCGCCGAAAAAAGAAAGATTTATAATGACAGAACAATTAAAACAAGAGTTTTATTCTGAGGCAAAAAAATACTACGCTAAAAACAATAGACTTTTTATTGTCGATGAAAATAACAAGACATTTCTAAATCTATTTTGCAAATATTTTTCAAACGATGAGACGTTCGAAACAGTGCATAAAGGAGAGCTCCAAAAAGGATTATTTATTACGGGAAATAAGGGAACAGGAAAGACCTCAAGTTTCCAGATTATTCAAAATATCTCCAGAAAATACAACTTAAGAAAATTGTGGTTTCCCATGATCGAAACCCCAAAAGTCGTTGAGCAATATAATACCGAAAAAAACAAAGATTATATCGTAAAAAGATATTCAAAAGGGAACTTTTTTTTTGATGATTTAGGAGCAGAAGATCCAGCCAGTAATATTTTTGTTTACGGTAAGCAGGATATTTTTATTCGCATTTTAGAAAACAGATATAATGAATTTATCACGAAAGGAACAAAGACTTATATCACTTCAAATTTAAGTATAGAAGATATAAAAAAACGATATGGAGAACGAGTTGAAGATCGATTTATTCAGATGTTTAATTTACTGGAACTGGTTGGGAAGAGTAGAAGACTATGAAGTAATTATTTTTCCCTTTTGAAATTTTGAGTGAGTGTTACTTGTAAGCAAGGCGGGCTTGGACAGAGTCCAATCCCACCTTGCCCTGCGGGGCTAAAAAATCAATTAAATAATTGATTTTCAAATACTTAAATTAATTTGATTTAAAATATAATTATGCAAGACGATTGCATAATCTCTTGAAGCCACTATAAACATTGAATTTAAGTGCATAATACATAGCATAATGAAGTATAAAACCATTAGAATATATGAATCTGACTTTAATAGATTAAATGATCTATGCAATAAGTATGACCTATCTAAAACAGAGTTAATAGAAGCTGTTATAAGCTATTTCAAAAAGACCGATTTAGACCCAAGAGAACCAACTAATGCCACTAAAGAAATCATAAAATTAAAGAACACATTAATCAGTTTTATTAGAAAACAAGAGACAGACAAACTCAATCCATTAATTAGAAAACAAGATTTACTCATACAAGAATTTTCAAGTCTAATAACCAGTGACTTCGTTACTCAAGAATTTATGATTGAACTAGCTAATAAACTAGGAAATTCTATCGTAGAAAAATTGAAATAATATGGTTATTAAATTTCAAACTTCAGAAAAATCAAATGGAAATAAAGGTTCTAGTTCTGCACTTACAAATTACTTAGAAAAAGAAGATTTAGAATTAGAAAATCAAGCTTTTGAAAAAGGAGAATTACCAATGCCAAGAAAAGGTTTTTTTTCTCACCAATCAGATGGATTAATGAGGGACGAAGTGATAAATGCAATCGATAATAATAAAAAATCATTAGGTAAAAATGATGCTAAATTTTACTCTGTAGTAATTGCCCCAAGCGAAAAAGAACAAAGACATCTTTTAAAAATAGTTACAGGAAAAGAGACAACATCTATTTCAAATTTAAATAAAAATGAACTCTCTAAATACGAAGATTCATTAAAGGATTACACAAAACAGGTTATGAATGAATATGCTAAACATTTTAATAGAAATGGACTTCAATCGGCGGATCAATTAATGTACTTCGGTAAAATAGAACACCAAAGAAAATACAGTGGTTTAGATACAGAAGTTCAAAAGGGAAACGAAAAAAGTGGCGTAATTAAAAGCGGTTTAAATTCGCACGTTCACATTATAGTCTCAAGAAAGGATCTAGATCAAAAATTTAAATTATCGCCCTTAATAACAACCAGAGAGAAATTTGATCGCAATCTCTTTAACATAAAAGGCGAACGTGTGTTCGATCAGCAATTTGCCTACAACAGAAGTTTAAATGAAAAAGTAGAATATCGAATACAGGCAAGTAAAGAGCCTATTCTTAAAGCTTCAGAATTACTAAAATCGACGGAGGCAGAAAAAACAAAAATTCAACAATCCATTATAGATAAATACGATTCTAGAAATGGTTATACGGAGCAATCCAAAGAAGTTTCAAAATCATTGAATTTAGAAATTTCAAAAAACAATAATGAACTCGAATTAAAACTATAAAAACATGGAAATAACTGAAACCATATTGAAAACTCTAGAATCTTACGAAGCAGCTTCGTTTGTAGCATTAGGATTATATATTCTATTCTGCGGATTTGTAATAGTGCCATTAGCTTTGTTGTTGTATCGATATTTCTCAATAAAAAAAACAATCATTATTGTAGCGATAATATGCATTGGATCAATTGCTATTCATTTTATTGTTCTTCCCGTACTAGGCATTTTTATTTCATTAATCTTCATTGTAAAAAAAATATATAGACTACAAAGCAGCAAACTAAAACGTGTTATTGTTAAAAGTAAATCAAATAGTATTTACCTAAAAACGAAAAAAGGCACTTTACAAATTGCTAATATTTTTAGAGGCGTAATTATTAGTGGTGGCGCAGGTTCGGGTAAATCCGTTTCAATTTTTTATCCGCTAATTGCAAAAAACGGTTATAGTATACCACTAAAAACGGATTAAAGTGAGCCACCCAAAACGGGTGAAAGTGAACCAGTAAAAACGGATCAAAGTGAACCAGTAAAAAAGTCGATTCTATTTGTAAAAAGTCAAAGGTCTTTTTTTGTTAAAAAGACAATGGCAAATAAACAAATAGACATGCGAAAAGTAAAACAGATATATAAACTCTACAGTGAGGGTATTAGCAAACGCCAAATAAGTTCGAGACTAGGACTATCTCGTAACACCATTACTAAGTATATTGCCTTTTTCAAGCGTTACCAGTTGACCAGTTACGAAGTCTCAGCAATGACCTTAGAAGAGCTTCACACACTCTTTAAATCCGACCAAAAGCCTAAGAGTGAACAGTTATTGACTCTAGAGAAGTATTTTCCATATTTTGATAAAGAGCTTCGAAAAACAGGAGTCACCAAACAATTACTTTGGCAGGAATATTATGCAAAACATCCCGATGGCTTTAAGCTATCACAATTTAGGTACTGGTATAGCGAATGGACCAAGGAAGTCTCTCCCGTGATGCACTTGACCCATAAAGCAGGTGATAAGCTATTTATAGATTATACAGGCAAGAAGCTCAGCATTGTAGACCGTGATACAGGAGAGTTACAAGACTTAGAGGTCTTTGTATGCGTATTAGGCAGTAGTCAATATACTTATGTAGAAGCGAGTGCGAGTCAAAAGAAGCAGGATTTTATACATAGCGTTGAAAACGCACTTTGGTTTTATGGTGGCGTTCCCCAGGCTTTGGTGCCTGATAACCTTAGATCGGCAGTTACCAAGAGTAGTCGTTACGAGCCAAAGGTCAACGAAACCTTTGCTGATTTTGCAGAATACTATGAAACGGCAGTACTTCCTACTAGAGCTTATAAACCGCGAGACAAAGCTATAGTAGAGAATGCGGTACGTATTATTTACACGCGAGTCTTTGCGCCATTACGACACCAAACCTTCCACAGTATACCTGAGATTAACAAAGCAATACTACAACTCTTGGAGACTCATAATAAGATGTCTTTTAGAGGAAGAGAATACTCACGCTATTCTTTGTTTGAACAGGTAGAAAAGCAAGAACTCAAAGCACTACCTTTAAGAAAGTACGAGATCAAATCCTACGCCAAAGGAACTGTTCACAAGAATAGCCATATCTATTTTAGCAAAGACAAACATTACTATAGCGTCCCCTATAAACATATTGGAAAACGTATCAAAATCATCTACTCGGATAGTTTAGTGGAGATCTTCCATAAACTTGAACGTTTAGCAGCCCACCCAAGAGAAAGAAAAAAGTACGCTTATACAACTATTAAAGAGCATATGCCTTCACACCATCAATTTATAAGTGAATGGAGCTCTGAGAAATTTATTACATGGGCTAGCCATATTGGAGAATACTGTAAGGAATATATCATCAAAATACTTGATAAAAAACAACACCCTGAACAATCTTATAAATCCTGTTTAGGCGTATTACATCTGACTAAAAAAGTAGGGAATATTCGATTAAATAATGCGTGTAAAAGAGCATTGGATTATGGAGCATGCAATTACAATATCATAGAACGTATTCTAAAAAACGGATGGGACACCCTTGACGAAGATATAGAACAGGAAATCGATATGCCCAACCACGATAACATCAGAGGAGGGCATTATTATAAATAAAAACAGAAACAGTAAAAATCAAAAAATATGAACACACAAACACTAGAACAAATGAAACAATTAAGGCTTTATGGAATGATTAGAGCCTTCAACACTAGCTTATCCTCACAAAGTATAAACTACACCAATGATGAACTAATTGCTTATTTAATGCAATCCGAATGGGATGATAGACAAAACCGAAAGATAGAACGTCTCACTAAATCGGCTAAGTTTAGGTATAACGCAATGATGGAAAATATCGATTATGATCCAACCAGAAAGATTGATAAAAATCAAATACAGCGCTTCAATAGTTGTGACTTTATAAAACAAAAACAGAATATACTCATCACTGGAAGTACTGGAGCAGGTAAAAGTTATATGGCATCAGCAATAGGGCATCAAGGGTGTTCTTTAGGCTATAAAGTCATGTATTTTAATACCACTAAACTCTTTACAATGCTTAAAACATCTAAAGCAGATGGTTCTTATGTAAAACAAATAAACAAGTTGGAAAAACAGGATCTGTTAATACTTGATGACTTTGGACTCAAAGGGCTAGACGCTATTAATAGACACTCATTTATGGAAATAATTGAGGATAGACATGGAAAAAAGGCTACGATAATAGCGTCTCAGTTACCTGTAGAAGCTTGGCATGAAATTATTGGAGAACAGACCATTGCAGATGCTATTTTAGATCGATTGGTACATACAGCTCATAGAATAGACATAAAAGGGGAATCTATGCGTAAAAAATTAAAAAATAAATACTAAATTTAATCACAAATGAATCGACTTTGAGCACTTACTTTGCTATGCTCACTTTGATCCGTTTTTAGTGGTTCACTTTGACCGTCCTTTCCATTTTAAGTATTTACTTAAAGCATTGAAATAATGAAACATTACAAGAAACTAAAAAAAGCATTTGGGCTTAATCAATCAGGTTTCGTTGATTTTCCTAGCAAATTCTCTAACACAAAAATTTCTCGGATTCAGAATTCTGATAATAGAGGAGGTTGTACTTGGTGTTTTCCTCATGGAATAGATACATCTAATTCTAAAATATCAAAACTAACTAAGAATTGGAAATCATATAGAAGTTTCCAGTGGAAAGTTAATTTATGTAAAAAGAATTGATTAAACTTGAAAGTATGATATGAAAAAGGGAACCGTTTAAAGTTCCCTTTGTATCTAAGGAAGTAGGGAGAAAATGCGGAATTGTATCCAGAACCATTTAAACCTATCTTCCTTTTTTATCGTGATGTAGTAGTATCTGTTTTAGAGTACAAAAGTATATAATTATTAAAGCTTATGCAAATAATAGACCATAAAAACGAAACACTAACTGTTTGTCAAAAGTTTTTTATAGAAAAATCTATAGAACTTCTTTATATGGGGAGTATAGATTCTTATAGAATTAAACTACATAATCCTATAACGATATTAGAAGAATTAAAATATTGCCTTAACGAATTTGATAAAGGGCGTATTAAACATTTTCATACTATTAAAGGCTCATCTAAAACTGGAAAAGTACTAATAGATGAAGTGCTTACACAGTTATCTATAGAGCCTTCATATATTAAATATGATTCTATATCTTTCGAATACATAAAAGTTTTATTAAAAGAAGTTAAAGCAGAAAGTTATAAAAAACTCATTCCGAGTATTAAAATGTTACTTAATGATAATGATGATTATATTGAAACAGTTATTATCGGAATAGAGGGACTAATTGTTTCTAACGATCATTCTTTTCAAAACCTTTGCAAAATAGATATATCTCTTAATATATTGTTTAGCAGTCTTATAAAAAAAGGACTTTCTAAAGGATTTCTGTATAAGATAGTGTACGGGATTTTTGTGCATTCTCTTAAAAACGGAAAAAACTTTGTAGATCATTTTGCTAATTTTAAAACGCGGGTTTTAGCTTCTAGTTGTGACCATAAGGTTGTCTTTAGAATAGACACTACAGAAAAAGTATACGAAGCAATGTCACACATCACAGTTGATGGAATTACACTGCAAAATGATATAGATAGCATTATTTTGACAGGAACTAGAGCTAGTACAGAATTGGTCGTTTTTAATGCTAAACACGATAAGCGCAAATTTATAGAATGTACTGTAGATGCTTTAGATTATTTATCTGCTTTAAAAAAAGCAAGAAGACAACTTTCAGAATATCTAGATGTGCTTAACTTAGGTCTTTCTGGAGAATACTTAAACATTCACAATCGTGTATTGGTTATAGATCAGCGCTCTCCAGAACGCGGCGATTTTCAGAATAATGCAAATATTCTAGACGGTAAATACAAAGCAGAACGAAGCCATTACCAAACCTTTACTAGCAAAATACCTTCTATTCTTAATAATACTGATATTATTGATGAAACCAAAGAAAAAATAAAATCTGCAGTACGTTATTTACGATTAGGTAATCAATCTACAGAGATTGAACATAAGTTTATTAATTATTGGATAGGTTTAGAATACCTGTTTAGTAATTACGAAAGCAACAACACTATTGTACGATTAAAAACACATTTTATAAATGCCCACACTATCGCTTACACAAAAAGAAATGTGCATAGTTTTAAAAAGAATTTCTCACAACTACCTACAGCACAAAAAGATAAAGCAACTACCTACACCTCTGTAGATGAAGAGTTTTTAAAAGAGAAACAATTCTATGAAGATGTAGAGAAAGAAATTATAGATACCTATCCACTTATTGCCTACCGTGCAATGAAGTTAAAAGAATGGTTTTTTAAATCCACTTCAAAACCAGCAAATGCAAAAGACTACTTAAATAGGCACAAAGAAAACCTAGAGATACACTTTACACGCATATACAGACTGCGCAACGAAATTATACACGACGCCGCAATGAATACAAATAATCAGCTTATAGTCTCTAACTTACGCTATTACCTTACCTTTATTTTAAACGAAGTAATAGACTACTTATCACAAGCAAACATAAATGGTAGCTCTTCTATAGAAGATTACTTTATTAGTAACGAACTTAAATTGGGTAATATTGAGCACAAAGGTTCTACCTTAGTTGATTTATTAGAAGTAGACTGTGCAATAGATTTTATCTCATAATAAATATAACAAACCAAGTTACCTCATTCAACTGCGCAAAATTCTCACTAAGGCACAAAAAAGTGCCTTATCTCAAATCTTTGCTTGTTTCATTTCGCTAACTTGGTTTGTTATATTTATTTTAGATTAAACTATTGATCTCTTCAAACCCAAATAATGGAAAAAGCAGAACTTCACATTAGATAGTATAATTGCACTATCCTTTTCTCGATCTATTCTAAACATCTTCATTATACCATATTTCCATATTCAATTCTATTAAGCACCTTTTTAATCTCATTTATTCCTGTAAGGCTATCAAAAAGACTTTCTGGAATTGTACCACCTAAAGAAATATTTGACTTTCTTAACCATCGTTGAAATTTTTCAGCTTCATTATTGAAAGCTAATAACCCAAATTCATATAATTCAATTATTTCAACAATGAATTCAGTGCTCTTTTTGCTTAGAAATTTTTTGTTTTTTTTGTTTTTATTATAAGTTGTTTGAACTATTTCTAAAGAATTCAAATAATGCCTAACAGGTATGTTTGTTAGTTTACTTATAGACTCAATGGCAGTATATGGCAAACCTGCCCTTATTATAGATATTTTCTCACCATTATTAGACCATGCATAATTCATATTATCAATTACTAATTTGTATTTCATATTGCCTTTTTTATAATCACTTGCTTTTTCTAAGATATTTTCTAGGTAGCTTTGAATAAGGTTTTCTTCTTTAGATGTAGTGTTTTTTTTTAAGTTCATAATATGCATATACGCTGTTTAAATATTAAGAATACAATTAAATTAACATTTTAATAAACGCATTATAAGTAGTTTGCATGGGGTAGCTTTATCTTTTAGTCCTTCATGATCAATATACTTATAATATATAGCTTTGGAGCCTCTGTAATTTACTAAACTCTTAATTTAGCATAAAGAGTCAAACTTTTAATTTAATTCAAAACCAAGCTTATCTCATTCAACTGCGCAAAATTCTCACTAAGGCACAAAAAAGTGCCTTATCTCAAATCTTTGCTTGTTTCATTTCGCTAACTTGGTTTATTCAATTTATACTAGCTTAAATTATTATATACTAAATTTGTAATTGTAAGAATTAGCTATTAATATATTTAAGAGTATAATGAGCATACACGCTAAGCTATATATAGATGAAATTGAATATAATGTTTTGAAATTCGATTTCGATTTTCAAAAAGCAGCAGATGTTAATGGGCGACCTACCACTAAATATACTGGCGGTTTATTTAATTTCACAATAGAATCTGTAAACAGAACTGATGTTTTACTTTGGAGCGTTAACCCAACAGAAATGAAAGAGGTTAAACTAGTAATCTCTCCAAGCCACAATAATGGGAAGAGTAGAACCATACTATTGGGAGACGCAATATGTTTAAGCTTTACTAATGAATATTTCTCTGAAGATAACCAACCTCTAAAAGAATACTTTACCGTTTCCCCTGGTTATATGTTGCAAAATGGTCAACTTATTTTTGAGAAAAACTGGAAGCGTACTGATTTAACGGCTAATGTGGAGGCGACATCGATTACTAGTAATGAAGAAGAAGTATTAGAGCCGAAAATATTAGATCAATATTGGCTAGATGAAGATGAGCAAACTAGAATTGAAGAAGCCGAGATAAATAAACATTCAGTATTATACATTAAGCTTAAAAACATTGAAGAAGGAGAGGAAATAAATATAGTCCTTGAGGATGCAGATGATGACCCGACAAATAACATAAAACTAAAAGGTATTATTAATGATAAAGGAGAAGCTATTTTACATCAATAGATATGGCAGAAGAAAATAAAATTAAATCTAGAACATACATACCAAAGGTATACTACAAAGGAGAATTATTGCCTTACAAAGAAACGCCTTTAACTATTAAAGATGTAGAACTTTGTAAATACTGTAAAGAGGAAATTACTCTTGAGCAGATACAGCATGTTGTGCCTGAGGCTGAAAAAGAAATCACAGATAAAATATTAGTATATCTTAACAAATATAGAAAAGATTATAAGTTAGATACATGTCTTCGTAAAGCGCATTTTATAGCGCAAGTAGGGGCAGAAATGAAATTTCTTAAAAAGAATATGCAAGAGGGAACAAGTTACCACCATACTGGTTTATCTATTTTTGGAAAGAAGTTTAACACTAGTCAAGAAATCGATGACACCATCTTAAACTCATTAAAAGAGCATTTAACATTAATATTTAAAATTACAGATAAAGATGGTAAAACAGTTGCAAAAACAAACGAGCAACTTAAGAAGATTCTTAAAGATGATAAAGTAATTGTTAATGTAAGAGAGTTATATGGTCGTAGAGATAAATCGGTAGATAAAGAGAAAACTTTAAAAACGATTAAGGAAAAATCTAAGGATGAAAAAGGGAAAGAAGTAGAGATTGTTAAATACAATATCGTTTTATTGAAACATAAAAAATCATTTGGTATTGAAACATTATCTAGAGCTTATGCTAGTAAAAATTCTAATAGTGATGAGTTATCCCGAGACGGTTACATGTATTGTGGAAAAGGGATAAAACAGATTACTTGGAAAAGTAATTATAAAAAATTCTCTACATATCGAAATGAAAATCCATTTCCAGATGACCCTAAAAAAGATGAGAAAATAGATTTTACTAAAGTTACAGATAAAACAAAATATACAGGTAATTTTGATTTGTTAGCAGATACAAAAGACGTTATATATGCTGTTCAGTCTGCTTTGTGGTATTATCAAAAGGGTAATCCCTACAAAACTAAATATACTGTTGATTGGGCGGATGATGATAGCATTCAATATGCATCTTATACAATTAATGGGGGTTATAATGGATTGGAAGCTAGGAAAGATAACACTCTTAAAGCTAAAGAAGATGAGGCTTTTAAAGTTTATAAGCATTATAAAGAAACGCATAAAAAGGGAACTAAAGATCAGAAGAAAAAAGTAGAGGACATTTTAACAGAAATATCTAAGGATAATATTAAAAAAGGAATAAATTTAAAAGATCCCAAAGCAGAAGCTTTGCTAAAGGAATTACGGAAACAAGAAGCTATAAAAATTACACCTAAAGGAATTAAGACTATTCCTTTTGAAATTACTACTGATTTAAAATTGAAAGTAATTGAACCTAAGTCAGAGGATAATACCAAATCTAAAAAGAAACGTAAGAAAAAAAAGAAATGAAAAAAAGAAATAATTTTATTTTTTATATCTTATTAATATTTACGATTACATCTTGTAAAAGTCAAATAAATAATACTGTAAAGCCTGAGGTTAATACATCGATTATTACATTAAAAGATTCTATTTTATGTAAAGATGGTGACGACATTTTCAAATTAATCTATTCTTTACCTAAAGTAAGTTTACACAAAAATGCGGAAAAGATAAATGAGCTTATATTTCTACAAATTAAAGCTAATTCCGAGCTTTTTGAATATCTAGATAATGATGCGAGCCTTACAACGGAATTAGCTCTTAAATCGATGTTTAATAAACTAAGAAAAGACTGTTCACCATCTGAATTTGGTTTTGGTGAAATCAATTCGTATTTCATAACTCAATTCAATTATCGAGACTTTGTTAGTTTAGAAGTTTTTGGAGAAACATATTTCTCGAATTATCAACAATATGCATTTACTATTAATATTGATATAGAAAAAGCACGAATTCTTAATATTGATGAGCTTATAAAGACAGAATCTAAAAATAAATTACTCTCTAAAATAGAGGGTATTATTAATAATGAAATCAATGAGTTATTAAGTAATGATGATTTGTCTGATGATGACAAGGAAACAATAACAAACAAAATTAAAAACGATAATATATTTCCATTAAAGGATTATCCTAAAAGTTGGATGCTAAAAGATGACAATAAAAGCAAAGGAATTAACTTTAATTTCTCATTAGGTTTATGGAATCCTTCTGAAAGACATTTAGATATAAATCCTGATTTATTTTTTACTTTTGAAGAACTAAAGCCCTATATCAAAGAGGGTTATAAAGTTCAATTAGGTCTTTAAAATGAATAAAATAATATATGCTTTATTTGTCATATTAGGCTTTTCCTTATCATGCATACGTAAGGGCAACATCTGAAAACCCTAAAAAGTCTAAAGTGTTTAAATATTCAAAAATAGAGATAGTTAAGCCCTATACCATATGGGATTTCTCAAAAAAAGACGCTTCAAATAAAGTAATTGAAAAAGGAATGAAATCTTATTTTGAAGTAAATAATTAAGTATTAATAATTTACTATCAAACACTATGCTGTAGTTCCATTTCAGGCATTTGATCGTAAGTCCGTCCATTTAATTCTCGACCATTTTTCTTTTTGTTCTTTCCACCCCATTGCTTGAAAAAGAAAGCAACATCTGCCTTCTCGCACTGTTCTTGTATTTCAATAACCCAATCAGCATCCATTGGGCGAGGGTTATGGCCGCTTTCTCCGCCTACTATAACCCAATCCATGTTCTTTAAATTTAGATTTGGTAAAGGGCTAATAAGAGGTTCTAAAGAAAGAAATTTTACTCTTGCTTCTGTTTTTCTAAGATAATCTATTCTGTCCTCGACCTTTTGATCCTCTACAGAAACTCCCATCCAAATATTATGTGTCCATTTTAATTGAGAATGGACGTCTAAAAGTCTTTCTGCTCGTTTTGTTAAAACTTGAAAAACGTGCTGAGGATTATCATTCATGACTTTAAAAACCTTTTTGATAAACTCTAAAGGTATTTCTTCATGAAATAAATCACTCATCGAGTTTACGAATACTATTTTAGATTTTTTCCAAGTATAAGGCGTTTTTAAAGCTGATTCATGAGTGCGAACTTCAAAGTTGTCTTTATATTTTTCGATACCCATAGCTTTCAAACGTTTTGACATAATTTCTGCATAGCAAAATTTGCATCCTTGAGAAACTTTAGAACAACCTGTCGTTGGGTTCCATGTCATTTCTGTCCATTCTATACTTGATTGTGCCATAATTAATTCAGTTCTATATTGGTAACTATTGCATTATTCTTAAATACTTTATAGGAAATATTTAAATTGTTCTTTTTTATTTTATTGTTTTTAATTAACTCTTTGATTACTTTTTTAGTATGTGTTGGTATAAATCCATTATTTAATGTGTAAAGATAAAGTTCTTTATCATTAGTGATTTTTTTTAACAAAATATTATTCTTCAATTCACTTTCAAATTTTTCAATTTTTTTTGGTCTTTGAGCTTCTCCAGTAAATAGATCTATTTGACCAGGGTTGATTTTATCATTATCTATGTCAAAATTCGCTTCTCCACGTAAAGGATCAATTTTCCAACAAGTTCTCAAAAATTTCTCTATTCCAAATGGGTTACCACTACCAAAGATAAGACCGTAAAGTCCAGCTTTCTTTTTTAATGAGAATGGTGCAATATAATATGATTTTGTCTTTGGAATTAATCCGCGATAATAACTAGTAACTAATCTATGTATTTGGTCATATTCAGTATTTTCAATTTCATCTGGATTTATATTGTGATAGGCTGAGATTGCTGGATGGTTTTTAAATCTTTTTATTGTCGAAGAAGAAATGAAAAACAAAAAATCAGTTGTTTTTAATTCAATTATCGATTTAAAAATATTTTCATCAATTTGTTTTACGCCTGTTTGGTCAAGAAACAAAAGGTTAGCAGTATCTTTTTTAGACATTAACTGTAGTTGACCTTTAAAGGCTTTTTTGAAATCTTTGGATTCAACCTTTATGTTAAAAAAAGAATTCTCATATGTAGTAAGGGTGCTTTTCAAAGATTCAATTTTATCAGCCGAATAATCATTAAAATATAAGTTAATGATAATATTTTTGGATTGGATTTCCTTTAAGTATACTTCAAGTTCGTCTAAAATTAACAATGGAGTCCCTTTATTTCCATTTGTATCAATACCTGGACCTGAAAAAAAATCAAAAATATTAATTGTATGCCAATAGGTTTCCTTTTTAGCTAGAAACACAGGCAACCATTCTTTAAGATAATCATGGAAAATTGACAGTTTTGCTTTAGTCCCACTATCAAATGGTTTATTATGTAAGTCTCTATCCATATTGTTCTTTTAAATCTATGATTTTATGTTTGCACATTTATTTTAGAAGCTGTTCGATTCTTTGTTATAGTGTGTTTTATTTTACTATTTCTTTAAATCTTTTAATTAATCTCTTATACGAATTGGGTAAATTCTGATGTGGTAAATTTGTAATAACATATAATAACAATTCTAATTTCTTTAAACTACCTTCAAAATTTGTCAAAAGGTTGTTTGTATTTCTATCCGCATGGGGAATTCTTAATTTTTGATATATTAAGTTTTTCGCAGTGTTTGAAGCAACTAAATCCATTTCCATATTATGTTTCATACATAGAACATCAAATTCTAAAGTCAAATCAAGAGCTCGACTATGATTTGATGTCAATAATCCTTCAATCTGAGCTCTTTTATTTTGGTTGTTTAAAATTTCTTGAATTAAAGTTTCATTCTTAAATGTATTCCTGTAATTGAAAAATCCACTTGCGTAACGACTATTAGCTTTGTTTCCATTTTGATAATCGAAAAAGAAATCTTTATCAATTATCATCGTTTTTCGTATTTTCAAATCTCTAAGAAGATAAAACGCATATTTTAAAGAAGAAATTCCACTAAGTTCAAGAACGGAAATCCCGTGTCTTTCAATAACAATGTTTTTTAGTTTAAGAAGGTTTCTAAAAACTTCAGAATCTGTAGGGCTTTCTGTTACAATAACGTGATTAGCGAAAAAGAATTCTGAATTACGGAATTTATGGAACTTATCATATTGAAGAATTTGGAGGTTGTAATTAGTCCAAAATTGAGAGTTTAACTGATGGATTGTGGTTTTAAAACTTCTTTTTTCATCTTTTTCCTTTCTTACCAATACAATTTTTGTATGGTCTAATTCGTCAATTAATACAGTTGAATGTGTTGTAAAAATTAATTGTAAATCGTTGTCGTTTGTTTCATCCAAAAGTGCGAAAATCAATTCTTTTTGTGCTTGGGGATGCAAGTTTATTTCAGGCTCTTCAATTCCAATTATAAAATTGGTGTGATTTAATTCAGCCAAATAACGATAGATAGAAATAGCAACTAAACTTTGTATTCCACTTCCGCATTCTTCAAGTTTAAAATTCTGACCTTCTTCTACTATTTTTATAGCAAGGTCATTTATAAAAAGTTCGTAGTTTAAAGGGAATCTACTGTCAATTTCTACACTAAAACCTTTTTTAGCAAGGTACATATCTTCAATGCCTTTAGATACTTTGCTTAGAGCATTCTTTTTGAAGTATTTAAATGCATCTTTAACTTTTGGACTTAATGTGTCTCTTTTAGCAGTGTGATTAAAAAAAAAATTATCTAAAAGTCTTTTAAGAATGGTTATCTCGTCTTGACCTTTATATTTTGCGCCTCTTTCAGTCGGTATCAATACAAATTGAACATCTATAAATAGTTCTTTTACAAAATCGTCACTTGCTATTTGAAAATTTCCGTTGCTTTTTACGGAATACTCGAGCCTATTTCTTTGTTTATTAAATTCTTGTTTAATACACATTTCTCCATTGTTAGAGAAAGGATTGTAAGCATCTTTAGTTGGCACTGATTCAAAGTCAATCGTAATTCTTGGAATTGCTCTTGTAGGGGAATATAAGTTTGTACCATTTATAAAATGATGAATTTCAACATCAGGATTGAAGAATGAGTTAAGTGCTCGCATTAAGGCTGATTTGCCCGAATTATTTTGACCAACAATTCCTGTAATTTGATTAAAATGAAATTTTCCGTTTTCGACTGATCTAAATTTAGATATGTGGATATTCTTTATTTTCATTGTTTATCAAATGAACTGTGACAATAATATATACCCAATTGAAGTATATTTTATAATGATCGATTCTTTAAGCTTTAATTTCGTAGTAACGTGCGAAACATTAAGGCATTATTAATGGCGGTAATTATAAAGCTATTAAGATTTTGTACTTAGGAAGAAGACGTTTAGTAAAACTAAGTTATATATTATTTCGGTTTAATCAAATTTAAATAGGTTTTTATAAACTTAAATTCAAAAAAAGCCCCCTATATAAACCCCTATAAATCAAAAAAACCTTGAAAATCAAACGATTAACAAGGTTTTTAGTACTGAAGACGGGACTTGAACCCGTACGTCCTAATGGACATTGGATTTTAAGTCCAACGTGTCTACCAATTCCACCACTTCAGCATTGGTATATTTTTAAAGGAGTAAGAGCGAAAGACGGGATTTGAACCCGCGACCCCCACCTTGGCAAGGTGATGCTCTACCCCTGAGCTACTTTCGCAGTTGTAAAATGAACATTGCAATATCGCTATTGCGGTTGCAAATTTAGGATATTTCTAGGAAATGCAAAGCGTTTTTAAAAAAATTATTTAATTATTTTTTATTAGTGAAATTTTGTTTAAAAAAAGCCTTCCTTTTTTTTTAACAAAACGAGTTGAACTAATCCCGTTTTTTCAGCGGGATCTCTTGTTTAATACTCTGAAATTTGGTTTAAGAGGAATGCCCTGTTAGTTTGCTTTTAGAAGACTTTACAACCAACATTCGTTTGATCTCATTAAGCTTCATAAGTGCCTCTACTGGCGTTAAAGTATCTATGTCTGTACTTAGAATTTCTTCCTTAATATTTTCTAAAAGAGGATCGTCTAAATTGAAAAAACTAAGTTGCATTTCATCTTTAATAGACCTTACCTTATCGGTAAGCTCTTCACTAGAATGCGATTTTTCTAATTTCTTTAATATTTTATTAGCACGATGTAAAACTTGTTGTGGCATACCAGCCATTTTTGCGACATGAATACCAAAACTATGCTCACTACCACCTTCTACAAGTTTTCTAAGGAAAAGCACGTTGTCTTTTAATTCTTTTACAGAAACATTATAATTTTTAATACGGGTAAACGTTTCCGTCATTTCATTCAACTCATGGTAATGCGTGGCGAATAATGTTTTTGGTTTTGCAGGATGTTCATGCAGGTATTCACTAATGGCCCATGCGATAGAAATACCATCATAAGTACTGGTTCCTCTTCCAATTTCATCTAAAAGTACTAAGCTGCGATTACTAATGTTATTTAGAATGGAAGCCGTTTCATTCATTTCTACCATAAAAGTCGATTCTCCCATAGAAATATTATCGCTGGCACCAACTCGAGTAAAGATTTTATCGATAAGACCGATTTTAGCGGATTTTGCAGGAACAAAACTACCTATTTGTGCTAAAAGTACGATAAGGGCTGTTTGTCTTAAAATGGCCGATTTACCAGACATATTAGGCCCAGTAATCATAATAATTTGCTGTGTTTCTCTATCTAAAAAAAGATCGTTTGCAATATAAGTATCGCCAATAGGTAATTGCTTTTCAATAACGGGGTGTCGACCTTCTTTAATATCTAAATCATGAGAGTCATCAAGAATAGGGTAGGTGTAATTATTATCGATTGCTAATTGAGCGAAGCCACATAAACAATCTAATTTCCCTATTAAAAAAGCGTTTTGTTGTACTGGTTTAATATATTGATTCATCCAGATTACTAAATCATGAAATAGTTTTTGCTCTAGTACAGCAATACGTTCTTCTGCTCCTAATATCTTAGATTCATATTCTTTAAGTTCTTCAGTAATATAACGTTCAGCATTAACTAAAGTTTGCTTGCGTATCCATTCTTCAGGAACTTTATCTTTATGTGTGTTTCTTACTTCAATATAATATCCAAAAACATTATTAGAGGCAATTTTTAACGAGGTGATTCCTGTGCGCTCGCTTTCGCGCTCCAACATTTTATCTAAGTAATCCTTACCAGATGTTGATAGTCCTCTTAATTCGTCTAATTCAGCAGAAAACCCATTAGCAATAGCATTCCCTTTTAAAATGTTTACTGGAGATTCTTCGTTTAAGGTTTCTTTAATTTTTTCTCTAAGCACATCACAACCTTGCAAGGTATCTCCAATAACTTTTAAAGCATCATTATTGGTATTAGACGATAATGCTTTTATAGGAATAATGGCTTCGAGTGAATTTTTTAGTTGAATAACTTCTCTAGGAGATACTTTCTGAGTCGCAATTTTAGAAATTAAACGCTCTAAATCTCCAATATGTTTAATATGGTTTTGTGCGTCTTGAAGCGTTGTGCCATTTTCTTTAAGATAAGAAACCACCTCATGACGCTGTTTTATTTTCTCTACGTTTTTTAATGGTAAGGCTAACCATCGTTTTAATAAACGACCACCCATTGGCGAACTCGTTTTATCTATAACATTAAGTAAGGTGACTGCGTTGTTATTTGTAGAATGATAGAGTTCCAAATTACGAATCGTAAAACGGTCCATCCAAACATATTCATCTTCAGCGATTCTTGAAACCGAAGAGATATGTTCTAGCTTATTATGTTGGGTTTCTCCTAAGTAATGTAAAATAGCTCCAGAAGCGATAATCCCTTCATTTAAATCTTCAACACCAAAACCTTTAAGAGAGGCTATTTTAAAATGCTTTAATAAGGTTTCGTTAGCATAGTCGTTTTGAAAGACCCAATCTTCTAAATTAAAAGTATTGAATGTGTCACCAAATACTTCCGTAAACTGTAATCGTTTTTGTTTGGTTACTAAAATCTCACTAGGACTAAAATTTTGAAGTAATTTATCAATGTATTCCTGGTTACCTTGAGACATTAAAAACTCTCCAGTAGAAATATCTAAAAAAGAAACTCCTATGGTTTCTTTAGATTTTGATGATCCACCAAAGTAAACCGCGCATAAAAAATTATTGGTTTTAGATTGTAAAACTTCATCATTAAGAGCAACTCCTGGTGTTACTAATTCGGTAACGCCTCTTTTTACAATGGTTTTAGTTTGCTTAGGATCTTCTAGCTGGTCGCAAATCGCAACACGTTCTCCTGCTTTTACTAGTTTTGGTAAATAGGTGTTTATAGAATGATGTGGAAACCCAGCAAGTTCGATTTCACTCTCACTTCCAGCGCCACGTTTGGTTAATATAATACCTAATATTTTAGCAGTTTTTATAGCATCTTCCCCAAAAGTTTCATAAAAATCACCCACCCGAAAGAGCAGTAAAGCATCAGGGTATTTTGCTTTTATAGCATTATACTGCTTCATTAATGGGGTCACTTTTTTAGTTTTTGTAGCCAATGTGAAAATGATTTTAATATTCTATTTTTGCTAAAAATAATAAGAATGCAATGTAGCTAATATTTAAGCTTCAATAAAGCAGATGTATTAGAAGTTATGCTAAATTATTCACAGTGAATTTATAAGCGATACTATTATTCGAATTGGATAAATAGTCAGGTTAAAGACCAACAATAAGTTTTAATTAAAATAATAAGATTCCCACTTCCGTGGGAATTGCAAATGAATTTGCAATGCGAAAATTAAAAAATAGTGAGTTAGAACGTTTGAGTGTTGCCGATTTTAAGACAGCAGAAAAAACGCCTATAATTATTATCCTAGATAATATTAGAAGTTTAAATAATGTAGGTTCGGTATTTAGAACCAGTGATGCTTTTTTAATTGAAAAAATTTATCTCTGTGGTATTACAGCAACTCCACCACATAAAGACATACACAAAACAGCACTAGGAAGCACAGATACGGTCGCGTGGGAATATGTTGAAAACACAATAGATTTAATTGAAAAGCTAAAAGGAGAAAACATACAAATTTGCGCTATAGAGCAAGCCGAAAATGCGACGATGCTCAATGATTTTTTACCCAAACCAGAAACGAAACACGCTTTTATTTTTGGAAATGAAGTAAAGGGTGTTGCTCAAGAGGTGGTTACTGCAAGTGATATTATTATTGAAATCCCTCAGTTTGGAACCAAACATTCTTTGAATATTTCGGTAAGTTGTGGTGTAGTGATATGGGATGTGTTTTCTAAACTTTTAGACTCATAGACATTAGTTTGGTATTAATTTGAGTTGTATTTTAGATGGGTATTATAAAAAGAAGTTTAGAGGTCAGTAGACAACTGCTTTTGTTTTTGTCTGTTCGAGCGCAGTCGAGAACTGTATAGCTTAAAAAGGATCTCGATTTTAGCCTGTCTTGAGCGATAGTCGAAAGGCTCGACCTGACATAGATAGTTGTGATCGTTTTACAAAGTACGAACCTATCAACCGATCTCTAAAGAAGTTAATTAAGAATATATGCGCATTTTTAAAAAAGTTTTAGTATTTATTTTTATACTCATCTTAATATTTATAGGGCATGTTTTGATATCTACAGGTTTTTTTAGAACTATTGAACCTCAATTTGATGGCAAAATATTAAAAAAAATAGCGATTCCTGGAGCTGAAGATATAATGATAAGCAAGCGAGATAGTTTTGCATTAATTTCTTCTACTAATAGAGCCGTTCCTCTTTTGGAAAGGGAACAAACTGGGGGACTTTTTTTAATAGATTTAAAGACAGACGGTTTTGAACCAATTCCATTAACCAATACTTTTAATACCCCTTTTGCACCTCACGGAATTTCATTTTTTAAAAAGGATAGTAGCTATCAAGTCATGGCTGTTAATCATACGCTTAAAGGACACTCCTTAGAAGTTTTCGAATTACAGGGTAAAAAATTAAAACCCATAAAAACACTAAAACATTCTTCTATGATTCAACCAAATGATGTTGTAATGGTAGATGAAAAACGTTTTTACTTTACCAATGATCATAAGTATACAGAAGGATTTGGAGAGCTTGCCGAAAATTATCTGGGTTTAACGATTTCAAATGTAGTGTATTTTGATGGGGTTAATTATCGCGAAGTTGCAAATGGAATTGCATATGCAAATGGCATAAATTATGATCGAAAACGAAATTTACTTTTTGTGGCGTCACCTAGGCTTTTTATGGTGAAAGTCTATTCGGTAGAGAAAGACGGTTCGCTTTCTTATATTGAAGATATTGATTGCGGAACAGGTGTTGATAATATTGAGTTTGATCAAGAAGGGAATCTTTGGATTGGTGGACATCCAAATTTATTGCGATTTAATTCTTATAACAAAGGAGATAAGGAAACGGCTCCTTCAGAAATTATTAAAATTAGATATAGAGGAGCCGGAGATTATTCAATAGATAAAATTTACGTAGAAGATGGTTCTGAGATGTCTGGTTCTACTGTCGCTGCTCCATTTGGAAATTTAATTTTTGTTGGTAATGTAATGGACGATGAGTTCCTTATTTTAGAACGAGATATTCATGCGAATTCAAAATGATTACACCATTTGTGAATAGGTATAATCTATGCGCAATCAAATTTTGATATTAGTTTGATTTTTAATTAAGGCAAAAATAGGAACAGTGACTTCGGCTACGCTCAGCCACCGAAAATTGTAATGATTGATGCTATTAAAGATTGGTGACTGAGCGGAGCCGAAGTTACCAATATCTAGGTCTCGACATGAAATTATTTAATCTAATGTTGCACCTGTCGTTCTGAACTTGTTTCAGAATCCCATATAAATAATTTATAAAGAAACACTCTACCTAATGTGACTCTGAAACAAGTTCAGGATGACGTAAGATTGTGATAATGGACTATAAAAGTGAAGAATAATTAATTGAACTCAAGTTTGTAATCAGCGACATATTTCTTCTATAAGCCAAAGATAATCTTCGCGACGGTTTACAAAATCGCGATTAGAAATGTCAATAATCTTAATATTTAATGTGGTTTGGCTTTTTAAGAAGTTGAGGTAACCCGTGTTTATTTTTTCTAGGTATTCATTTTCTATACGCGCTTCATAATCGCGGCCACGCTTTTTAATGTTTGCTTGTAATTGTTCTGTGTTTTGATATAAATAAACATATAAATCTGGAGAGACGATATCTTTATACATTACAAAAAATAGTTTCCGATAGAGTTTAAATTCATCAGGATTTAATGTTATTCTTGAAAAAACGAGAGATTTAAAAATATCGTAATCACTCACTATAAAATCTTTAAAAAGATCTAACTGAGCTAAATCGTCACTAATTTGTTGGTAACGATCTACGAGAAAAGACATTTCTAAAGTAAAGGCATGTTGCTCGGGGTTTTCGTAAAATTTAGAAAGAAATGGGTTTTCTGCAAAGCGTTCCAAGATGAGTTTGGCATTAAAATCTTGAGCAATTTTGTTTGCTAAACTTGTTTTTCCTGCTCCTATATTTCCTTCAATCGCAATATGATTGTATTTAGAAAACGGGTATGATTTCGTTGGGTTTTTTAACCAAATGTTAAGCGATTCAGCAATGCTTTGGTCTTCACATTCTTCTAATAGATTAGAAATGGTTTTGTTTAATTTTGGGTGAACGAATTTAGGAACGATATCGTTTAGCGGTTGTAATACGAATTGGCGTTTATGTGCTTCAGGATGTGGAACAATTAGTTTTTCTGTTTGGATATGGTTTTCAGCATAAAAAATAAGATCTAAATCTATTATTCTAGATTCATACCCGTTAGATTTTGAGCGTTCTCTCCCTAATTGTTTTTCGATTGCTAATAAATGATCTAAAAGTACTTCGGCTTGTAAATTTGTAGAAACAGTTATACAAGTGTTTAAAAAAGAGTCACCTTCAAAACCTAATGCTTCTGTTTTATAAACTTTGCCAATTGAGATAATAGTCCCAACAGTTTTAAAAATGGCATCGATTGCATTTTGTAAATTTTTAAACTTATCGCCTTTATTGCTGCCTATGGCTATATGTGTAGTTTGGAGTGCTTTCATAATACTTAGCAAAATAATAAAAAGAAACACACTTATTCTTATATTTATACCATTTCTATTAAAGATTTTACTGTAAAAGAAAATGATGATTTTTTTCTTTATATGATATATAAAAATAAAGCATAGTTTGATCTATGGTTTGTTTTTCTATTGAAATAGAAAGGAAAAAAGAGCAATTTATTTCAGTAAAATTTTTATGAGATGGTATTGTTAACCTGTTAATAAGTTTTATGACTGCAAAAGATAAATCATTGGCGCACAGAATATACTTGCTTTTAGCAGCATTGTTTATTACTTCGTTGGTGGTCTCTAACCTAATTTTTCAAAAATTTTTTTATTGGTATCCTTTTAATGTAGAAATTTTTGGAACAAAACTTTTTGAAATTTCGGTAGGAATCTTGCCCTATCCAATTACTTTTTTAATTACCGATTTAATAAGTGAAATTTATGGGAAGAAAATGGCAAATCAAGTTGTTATTACGGGTATTTTTGCTTCTCTTTTTTCATTATTAATTATTTACATAGCTAATATTGTTCCAGCAACAAATTGGTCTCCAGTAAATAATGAGCTATTTAATACTGTTTTTGGGAATACATTTGTAGCTGTATTTGCAAGTATGATGGCTTATCTTTTAGCACAATTTATAGACATTCAAATTTATCATTTTTGGAAACGTCTTACTAAAGGAAAACACCTTTGGTTAAGAAATAACTTTTCAACCTGGTTTTCTCAGTTTGTAGATACTTTTGCTGTTCTTTTTTTATTATGTTCATTTAATGTTATTCCGTGGGAAAGTTTTAAAGGGTTATTGTTAAGTGGTTTTTTATTCAAAGTTTTAGTCGCATTATTAGACACACCACTTTTATATATTACCGTTCATCTTTTTAGAAAGCGCTTTAATCTAAAAACTAATGAAGAATTACATTTATTTAACTAATACTAAATTTATATTAAATAGCTTTGATAGCTAAACAATTTATTTAGCTTTAGTTAACTAAAACTTTTAATATAAATTTTACGTAAATAAAACAAAACGTAATAAAATAGATTTCTACTAGAATTACAGAAATTAAAAAGTAAATTTTCATGAAGAAAGCACTAAAAATATTTGGAATTACGATCCTAATTTTACTAATCGTACTTATTGCTAGTCCGTTTATATTTCAGAGTCAAATTAAAGATATGGTTCGAGATTTAGTAAATAAAAATGTAAATGCTAAAGTAGAATTTGATGATGTGAACTTAAGTTTTTTAAGTAGCTTTCCTCAAGCAAATGTGACTATAGATAATCTAAAAATAACCAATTTTGCACCGTTTAAAGATGAAACACTTGCTGCTATAAAGGAAGTGTCCTTAGACATGTCAGTCAAAGAATTATTTAAAAATCAAAATGACGATCCAATAATTATTAACGCCATAAATCTCGATGAGGCTATGGTGACCTTAAAAACCAACACTAAAGGAGATACTAATTTTGATATTGCAAAAGAAACTGAAAATGTAGACCCTTCAAAAGGAGAATCTGGTGGTTTTGGAATAGACATTGAAAACTATGCGATTAATAATAGTGCTTTAACTTATATAGATGAAGCAGCAAAAATGCAAGTTTATGTTACCGAATTAAACCATTCTGGTAAAGGAAGTTTCTCAGATACCGTTTCTCAATTAGATACTAAAACCAATACGCGAGTAACAGTTATATCAGACAGTACAGAATACTTAAGTAATAACGAAATAAAGTTAGACGCTATAATCGATTTAGATTTACCAAACAGTAAATATACTTTTAAAGATAATAAAGCATTTATTAATCAACTACCATTAGAGTTTCATGGTTTTGTTCAATTATTAGAAGAAGGACAAGATGTAGATATTACATTTGAAAATCCTGGTGCAAGTTTTAAAGACTTTTTAGCAGTAATTCCTAAGCAATATTCTAAAAGTATCGAAGGTGTTGAAACTACAGGTAATTTTAATGTAAAAGGAAGAGTTAAAGGGAAAGTGACAGAGACTACCATTCCAACATTAGATATTAATTTAAACTCAGAAAACGCGTCTTTTAAGTATCCAGATTTACCAAAGCGTGTAGAGAATATTTCTATTAATGCTACTGTGAAAAACACTACAGGAAAAACAGATGATACCTACGTCGATTTAAAAACGCTTAATTTTAAAATAGATGACGATATTTTTAAGTCTAATGCAACCATTAAGAACTTAACAAAGAACATGCTTGTAGATGCTAATTTAGATGGTGTTTTAAACTTAGCGAATATTTCTAAAGCCTATCCTGTAGATCTTGAAAATGAGTTAAGCGGTATATTAAAAGCTAAGCTTAATACGCATTTTGATATGGATGCTATAGATACAAATGCATACGAACGCATTAAAAACAATGGTAATGTTGCAATAAGCGATTTTAAATTTTCTTCGGAAGACATTGTAAATCCTATTCATATTTCTAATGCAGAAATCGATTTCAAACCGGGAACTATATCTTTAAACCAATTTCAAGCAAAAACGGGTAAAAGTGATATTAACGCAACAGGAACCATTAATGGTTTATTAGGATTTTTATTAAGTGATAAAAAACTAAAAGGGGATTTCGATGTGAAGTCTGAAAACTTTGTGGTTAGTGATTTTATGGTAGAAGGCGGATCTGAACAACCCGTAAACCAAAGTACAGAACCAGAAAACGCATTGAAAATTCCTGCATTTTTAGATTGTACAATGCGAGCAGATGCAAAGAAAGTATTATATGATGATTTAACTTTAACTAATGTAAAAGGTCAATTAGCAATAAAAGATGAAAAAGCGTACTTAAAAGACATGTCTTCAAATCTTTTTGATGGTACTATTAATATGAATGGTATTGTAGATACTAAAACAGAAACGCCAAAATTTGATATGGATCTTGGAATAGATCAGTTTGATATTTCAAAATCTTTTAAAGGTTTAGATATGCTTCGTGCTTTAGCTCCAATCGCAAATGGAATGGAAGGGAAGTTAAATAGTAAAATAGGGTTGTCAGGAACATTAGGAGACGATTTCACACCAGTTTTAAATAGTGTTTCTGGAGATGCATTGGCAGAGCTATTAACGTCGGAATACAAACCAAAAAACCAAGCTTTAGTTTCTGCATTAGCTGGTAAATTAGATTTTTTAGATTTTAGTAAATTAGATTTAAAAGATCTTAAAACAAAATTAGCTTTTAAAGACGGAAAGGTAAGTGTAGCGCCTTTCGATATTAAGTATAATGATATCGCTATTACTGTAGATGGTTCTCATACGTTTAATAATGTAATGAATTATAAAGCCGTTTTAAATGTACCAGCTAAATACTTAGGAAGCGAAGTAAACCGATTGATAGGGAAAATAAACGATAGCGAGGTAAACAACATTAAAATACCTATTACAGCAAATCTTACAGGATCGTTTACGAGTCCTAATGTAAAAACAGATTTAAGTAGCGGTGTAACCAATTTAACGAAGCAATTGGTTGAGATTCAAAAACAAAAATTATTAAATAAAGGAAAAGACAAAATTACCGATATCCTTGGCGGTATTACTGGAGGAAATAAACCAAAAGATTCAACACAAACCACATCAGAAACAGCTGGAGGTATTCTTGGAGGTGTTCTTGGTGGTGTGTTAAATGGCGGTAATAAAAAGGCTGATTCTACCAAGACAGATACTACTAAAACGAAGCCAGATGTTATAAAAGATGTTTTAGGAGGGATTTTCGGTAAGAAGAAGAAAAAGAAAGATAATTAACACTAAAAGTATTGTGGGAGTCGCAAATAAAATACTATCTTGCGCCCCTATTTAGAAAAGAAACTATTTTACCATGATTAAAATTGAAATTAAAGAAGGTGAAAACATTGAAAGAGCCTTAAAGCGCTATAAGCGTAAGCATAGAAACGTTAAGACTATGCAAAACTTAAGAGAAAAGCAATATTTTACTAAGCCGTCTGTAGTAAAAAGACGTCAAGTTCAAAAAGCTTCTTACATCCAAGGATTAAGAGACGCAGAAGATATATAGACTATTTATTTTTATAAATATTTTAAAACCACATTCTATTTTTATAGTTTGTGGTTTTTTCGTGTTTAATATTGAAGGGTTAGAGTACTCTAATTACTTATATTTCTTTAAATGATATCTACAACTTTCTCTAAGATATAATGCGTTACACCAACAATAGTAGTAATGATAATAATGGTGATAAAACGAATTAATCTTGGTCTACTATTGTTCTCTAACTTCTTTTTGAGATAAAAAATATCAAAGAGAATATAGAGCACAGCGACAATAGCTCCAATTATTGATCCTACATAAAGTAAGACTAAATCGTGAATCCCATCAAATATTTTCATAAAACCCTTAGAAGGTTTCGGTTTTGGGCCTAAAACGATGCGCATATAAATAAAGGAAGATAGTAGCGCAATTAAGGACCAGAAGATATAGTTAAATAGTCTTTTTAGGAGCTTCATTAAATGTTTTTGGCTAAGATAAGCAATATGCTTCAAGCCCCTATTTTATTGGCGTAAAGGTTCGATTGCGAAGCTATTATAAAAACAGAGGTTACTTTTTAAATTGAATCTGAATATTACTAAATTAGCATCAATTTTCAAAAGTATTTTTTTTCAATAAATGAAATTAATAATACGATAAGAATCACTAGTATTAGTCTAGAAACTAAAAGAACATATTTATTATTTATTTTAGATCTAAACGTAAAATAATCAATTAGTAAAAATAGTATAGCCCCTTGGAGTCCAAGAATAGGTCCAGCGACTAAAACAGCGATACTATCTCCCCAACCCCATAGTGGCCCATAATTTTTTGAGGAACTACTAGGTAGGGTAAGAATGTATTGATGGATCATTGAAAATAATATATTTACTAATGTCCAGGATAGTATCCAAATGCTGTTTTTTTTCATACTACTTAAACCAATTTAAAATAATACTTAATGTCATGAACTAGATCAGGTATAAACATTGCGAAGCATACCAAAGTAAAAATCAAAGTATAGACCAATATTCTTATTAAATAGAACTTCTTTTTGTCTTCATGATTCTTAAGTAAGTACCTATTAGTTATTAAAAAAATAACCGCAGTAATAAAGCCAACTAAAGGGGGGATTGTAAGCATTCCTATAACAGCTAAAGCCCTAAGGAATGAAGGAGCGTCTTCAAAAAAGAAGAAATAAGCTATAAAAAAAGAAAACAGCATTGAAGTAATTATGAATAGTATATTCTTAAGTGCTTTTTTCATACAATATATTTTGGCTTTTACTATAACTTAAATTAGTCCGAAATAGTCTTTAATCTCATAAATTAGATCAGATACAAACATTGATGAGCATACTAGAATTAAAATTATAAAGTAAACCAAAACTCTTATTAAATAGTGTTTTTTTTTGTCTAGGTGTTTTTTTAGTAAGAACCTATTAACTAATAAAAAACCTACCCCAGTAAAAAATCCTATCCAAGGTGTGGCTATCAATATTCCTGTAACTGCAATTGAATCAATCCAAGAAAGCTCTTTTCTATAAAAGTATAAGTAAACTAGAGCAAGAGGAAACAGCGTGGAAATAAGAACGAATAAAATATATTTCAGGGCCTTTTTCATAATCTATCTCCTATATTCGGAAGTTTTTCTACAGGTCAACACTTCTTTAAACTTTTCTTAGTCCTTTAAAAGTTATCATCGTAACTTTTAAAACCCTCAAGAGCTGATTTTATCTCAACCGCATTTCGATAAAATAATCTGCTACCGGCCTTTAAATTCGGGTTTACTTTACCTCTTTCCTCTGTACTAAAATTTGCTCTTATACCCACTATTATTTCTGATGAGTCTTTTAGTTTCATCATATCAACACTATGACTGCCGCTCTTCTCGGTTATTTCATGGTAATAACCATGCATATTAGGGTAAATCGTTTTTTGATATTCTTTATATAGAATATCCTTTTGAATTTTTAATCTGGTTGGCGTGTATATATCTTCCCATTTTACTTCTAGTTTTTCATTTTTAGAAAAATTTTCGGGAATATTATAATTTAAATCTTGATAGTCTTTTCTTGGCTTAATATACGCTAAGGTGTGTCTTGAGCTATCCTCTAAAATAATTTCAAACAAATAATCTTCATTCTTTAAGAAGTTATCGTCTAATTCATATTGTGAGTAGGATATGTAGAAATTAGATTTTCTTGTTACTAATTCAAAAGGTTGATTATTTAATAAAATGGTATTTTTGTTATTCATAAGGCCGCCATCTAGAGTTCTTAGATCAATATTTGTAAGTCTGTCAGGATCGTTATCGTCACCTAAAAAGATATTAACTGAAATGTTTGCCAATCGCTCGTCTTTTTCAATGTTTGGTAAATACCAGTCCTTTTTCGTTTCTGTCGTATCACAACTTTGAATTCCTAGGAATAATAGCAGGATTTTGAAGTGTTTCATTGCTATAATTAGAGATTCATATAAATATTTCGATTTTACCATTAGTTTTTCAAGATTAACAAAGGTTAAAATGTGTTTTAATATCGAAGTTTATATCTTATGTAAACATTACCCAAGCCAGGATAAACAAAAATTTGAGATATAAACTTCTAATTGAACTGAATAAAGGATTATTTTGTTTTTAAATCCTTAAAAAGAAATAAAAGAATTATCAATTATATTGAGCTGAATGTGGCAATTTATTGTTGAAAATTGACTTTATTGGTTCAATTACGCCTTGATAACTAATTGTAAAGTCTATTATAATAGTTAGCACAAATACAAGTAAGAATAAAGCTATTCTAACATACCATATCTTAGGTTTAGTTATTTTTTTCAAAAAATAATGTTCTATTAAGAGAAATATTGATCCTACTATTAATCCATGCTTGAGATCAATTATGAAAAAAATAAAAAGATTATTATTTGTAAGCCCCCAAAGTAAAATAACTAATAGAGTTGGTATTAAAAATGTTAAGAATTTATATTTTTTTTTCAAAATTATTGTTTTTGATATCCAGGATTTTTACCAGAACTAAATGCTGACCTTAATTTAGTTTCTACACCAGGCCAAAGATCACTATGACTTAAACTATGAGCTGTTGTAGCAAAATAAGGGACAGTGCCAGGTCTTAAAGGTTCAGCTTCCGGTTTGTTCTCTTGCTCTTTTTTCTTTTCTTCTTTTGTTTTTTCTTTACGGTTTGTTATTTCTAGGTAATCCGTATTGAATGCATTTATTGACGCTGGGGTGAATGCGATTGTTGTATCCACATCATCATCATCATCATCATCATCATCATCTTCTTCTCCAGCTAATCTTCTTCTTCTTTCCTCTCTTTCCTCTTCTGTCATGTCTTGTTCCGCAACTAAATCTGCGTTAAACTGACCTACTAATCTAGCATATTCATTAATATTTGCTCTCAACGCTTTAAATCCATCATCCAGTGCTCCGAAGACATAAGGCTCCCATCCATCGATCTTTGTTGAAATGTCTCTTAAATCATGTTCATTCATAAATTGGCTAAATAATCTCATTAAAACTTCTTGAAGATTTTTATTGCTTATGCTTCTTTCTATTGCTGCTACAAAATCTTCGAAATCCGTTTCTTTTCCTCTTTCAGAATAAACGTCTTTTGTTGTGATATCAATTTCTTCTAAATCATATTTATCGTTCCCTTGAAGTTGAGCTTTTGGGCTCCAAGAGGTGTCATCAATACTTTCCGTTAATCCTTTTTCATCATCAAAGATACCAGCTAATGTATTTAGGATGAAAGAGCTTTTAACTCCTGTGGTTATTGCAAATAGTCTGTTAAGTATTCCTACAGCAGGGGTAACTGTTAATGTTAGTTCTAGATCGTTAAGAAATTCAGCTGTACCATAATTTCCATCTCTGTTTATTGTATTGGCATCAAATTCTGCCCTTATTGTCTCGAGCAACCCTCTAAGATTAGTTAGCAAATTAGTTAAATCTTGCTTTTCTTGACTAAGACTAGACTTCAAAGTCGTAATAGTACTTATAACTTCATCTATAACAAAAATAATGTTTTCTAGTAAAAGTACCGTACGTCTCCAGATTAGTGTCCCTTCTTCCTTGTCAATTATACTCCATCTCTCTTTGAGTTGCGCGTAAACATTGTGTTGTAATATTAATTTTATTTTATCAATTGCTTTAGTAACCTCATGCCCATTAAACGCACCAACAATAGCTTCTAAATTATGCAAAGAAAAATCTGCAACAAAACGTTGTGTGATATCATACTTATTACGGACATTAATAATTTGACAGTTCTTATGTATTTTAGTGTGGTTTAATTGATGTTTATTATTAAAAAAAGGTGTAGATAAATAGGTGATACTTTTTATTTCCCACAATTTTGGAAATTCTTTAATTCCATTTTTTTTCAGAATCTTTGATTTTGCTATCATTTCACTATTAGTGATCAATTCTGTAAACTGATTAATTACATTACCACCATGAGAATGGCCAATAAGATGTAAATGATGAGTCTTTGATTTTCTTGCTGTTGTGCCGTATAATCTCATTATTAGATCAAATAATCTCTCAGAAGCAACATTCCTTTCTTCAGTGTTGTTATCTCCAGACCAACTGAAAAATTCTTCACTAATATGTAAATCATTGAATTGTTTATCTGGATAGCTGAAACTTTTTAGTTTCTTCCATAAGTTTTTTTTACTCTCGGTAACCCGATCAGTCCAATAAGTGCTATTTGCATCATATTTTTTTCCAAATGTATTTCCAGGATCTGTTGTTCCTGCTACAAACATTACAATGTCTGTTGGGCTAACGATTACAACTTCTAGAGATTGGTTAACCCCGTCATCAAATTCTAATTTAAAAGTGTTAACTGCCATTTTATTGTTGATTGATAACGTCTAACTCTATTTGTTCTAAGTCGTTATTGATAACATAATTACTTAGTTTGTCGTTTTCTAACACTTGTCCGCCGTATTTGAAATCGTGAGATTTATCATTTAAAGATATAGTAATACTATCACCTATACGATTTCTGGTTTCTATGTTTAGTATAATTTTTTCACCTGTTTTATATTCGTCTAGCTCATTGCCTTCAAGATCGGTAACAAAGTAACGGGTGAGTTCCTTTTCTGGTTCTGTTAATACAGTCTCTTCTATCTCAATAAATGGATTATCAGGATTCCAAGTTTCTTGATGAATTACTTCACGGGTTTTCATAATCCCCCAGCCAATAGAGATATTCATATGGAGCGGGGTTTCACCAACGGAGTTAAAATCTTCAGAGAGCGAAAGTATTTGCGCGTTGGCAAATTCCATTTTAAAGAGTTGGCTTAATCCATCTCTTTTATAGAATATAATTTCACCATTACATTTGTTGGTAGGCGATAACATGTTCTCATAAAAAAAGCTGTCGTCTCTTGTAGATTCTATACTAAAATTTAACCGTCCTCCAACTGTTTTACTAGTTGGGCGACCGCTTACATCAGAAAATCGAGAATACACTTGACTTGCGTTAAGAATATTTCGCTCTTCATCGTTTATTATTAGTTTGGCGAGAAAACTCATGAGTTATTTAGTTAATCTAAAAGGAAACTTCTTCTACTTTTTACTTCGTTATTATTTTCTACAACCTCTTCTTTAACAAAGATGTTAGAATCTGATTTTTTACCAATATAATCTAGCTCATTTAACTTTTTAAATAGTGAAAGCATTAACTTAGAAAATGCTGCTATTTTGTTTAAAGAGGCATTAATATCGGTATGTACATACTCCAAATCTATCATTTCAATAAGTACGTTTTCAAAAGCACCTTGATTTAAATCACACCAATCTGTTAAGTAATTTAAAAGCTCTTCTTTACCAGTACCGGTATAAACATCAAGGCTACTTTTTATAGTACGTGCCAAATTAACTTGTTTTGTAATCATGTTAACCGGTGCTTCGTACTTATCAACTAGACGATACTCCGTAATTGTATTATTAAGATACTGTAATGTGCGCTCGGATAATGCTAAGACTAATACCGCTAAATCGTTAGTTTGTTTTTTTTGATGAATCTTTTGGATAATATGCATGGAATACGCTTCCATTTTATTAAGAAATGCACCAAGCTCAGTATATGTAAATTTTAAATCGTCATGACTTTGTATAGAGCTACAAGGCGGAATAAAATTCTCGTATAACGAAGGTGTACCATCAATAAGTACAATTTTTCCTATAGTAATATGATGTAATCCTAATTCTTTTTTTGAAGTATCTGTTTTTGGTAATACTGCTAGAGTATATTCTGGAAGTACAAATGGGTGTCTTGGCGGTTCTTCTTCTGCATTAGAAACACCAACGGGTATGGTTTTAAAAGGGTTTACTTTTAAGACAACAAACCATTCAGTTTCGTTTTCATTTATGTCATATTGATGCTTTAATACATAACCAGATTGTTCTAAAAGCGATTTTGTTTCTTTAGTAATATTTATGAGATAACCTCCTAAAGTAACAGCCACACATTTATTAAGAACAATTTCAATAGATTCTTGCCCGTCTAGCGAAATAGAGACGTCTATTGAATTTTCGGTTCCACCATAATTGGGTAATAGCCCAAAATTTGTTGGAGTTACTGTTTTTCTTGTAGCGTTATTTAAATTTGATATTAATGAGTTTTCAGATTCAATAAAATGATTTTTATTGATCTTCATGCCATCAATCCAATTAACGCGATAGTTGTTTGTGTTAGAATCCATAGTTATTAATTACCTCCAAATAAACTAAATTTATTGTGCTTTACTGTTAGCTCTGTAATACAGTTTGACCCAGGATTCCTATGAATTTCTAAATCTTTAATTTTTAAGCGTCGACCTTTAATAGATTCGCAAAACTTAAGGAATGTAGTTTCTTCACCATTTACAAGGATTTGCTTCTTTAAATTTCCACAAAAATATTTAGAAAAAGAGGTTGCTTTTAATTTTTTAGCAGCGACAAAAAGAAGTTTGTTTTTAAATTGATCTTCGTTAATGAATGGCGCAGCAATTGGCTTATCTCTTCCCGATGGGTTATCTTTTATACCAGAGCCTAAAGTTTTTGGCTTATCCTTTATAGCATAGCCAAGAGGACGTTTAGGTTTGCTTATAGGGTTAATAACGTCTTCAGCTTTTTCGATAGCGAGTACATTTATTTTTTTTGCCGTACTGTGTTTTAAGTCTCCATTTACAACTAGCGAAACTGTTTTTAATCCTGCTTCAGTATAAGTGTATTCAGCTCTTTTTTCAGTTGAATTGGCTTTGTTTGTTTCTCCAAATCGCCATTCCCAGGTGGATGCGTTGTTGGTTTCGTCTGTTACTTTTAAAACCTCACCTACGTTAATGGTATCGGGAAGTTCAAATTTAGCAAGTTTAGTAGAATCTAAAACAAATAATTTTTCTTTAATTGTTATTAATTCATTCTTCTCGCAAATACCATTTATTAAAAGCCTAACATTATATTCTCCAGGATTCTTGTAATTATGAAGCGCTTCCCTATTTGTTCCAACCGAAGTGCTATCACCAAAATCCCATTCCCATGAATTAGCATTCTCCGTATCGTCTATAAATCGTATTAAGGCTTCTTGTCTAAACTCTTTTGCTTTTACTGAAAAAACAACTTCCTTACAGGGTTCATATTTTGTATACCTGTATGCAAATACAGAAGCCGATATAAAAAAAACAGCTAAGAAAAAACGTATAACAGTTTTATCTAAATGTTTTGGAAATGCGTTTTGATTACTCATAGTATGAATTAAAAAAGAGTGCGATTTAGCGCACAATTACTCAAAAAAATTATTTAATGCGAAATTATGTAAATTTAATTTTTTTATAGCAGATTTCTAAATAGAATCGATAAATGTTTTATATTAAGGATGAGTGGTGGCCCAAAGAAGAACTATTAGCTAAAGATGTTAAATTAAACTGTAGTATTACCTTAGTTTCATATTTAAAAATTGGCAATATTTTTTTAATGCTTTAGAATTTTAAAAAAAATAATAAGAATATCGAAATAGTTAAACGATGTTTCTTGAATGAGATAGTATTATATTTCTTTGCTTACTTCGTGTTCTTTGACGCTAATTATTTTTCCGTTTTCAGAATTTATAATAATAGTTTCAGCTTTTTTCATAGATTTATTCCATTCTATAGTCCATGTTTTAGAGATTTGACTTCTTGTTATATAAACAATAGATTCCGGAGTAATTGATTGGCTTTGTAAATAAGATAAAATATCTTCCCAGTTATACTTGTATGGTTTATCATAATTAATTTCTTCAACTAATTCCCCATTATTATCGTATCTATACCAAATTCCTTTTTTAAACCCTCTAGAGAAATGTTGAGTTCCTTTTAACATTAACTTACCGCTATCTTTATGGTAAGTAGAGATGTCTACCATTTGGGTATCCTTGTTTTGTGTTAATTTATCAAAGCCATTTAAATCATCACCAGTAATTACAATAGTTTTATCTTTGTTTTCAAAAAGGTATCCTTTTTTTTCCGTTACTTTTCCTGTGAGCATTCTGTATTTTCTAGCATCTAATTTAATCGCACTTTTTTTAAATTTAGGGATATTGAGTGTGTTATTTACTACCATCTTAGTGTCTTTTTTTTGTGAATTGGAATCTTGTGATTTACATGAATATATCATGTTTAAACATAATATAACAATAAGGTAATTTTTCATAATTGTAGTTATTTATTGCTTTTTCGTAATCTGTCCCATTGCCATTTCCATGTGCTTATTTGTTTTAACGTTGTAGGGCCTGCATGTTTGGTTAAGTGTGAGTAGTCCATTAAGTTATCCGTTTGACCAATTTTAAAAGTATAATCTCCTTTATTATCAAAAGAATGATATAAATTCATACAGTGCATCAGCTCATGAGAGACAAAAAATGGTTGTGGATTGGCAAACATTATGCATTCTTTTGATGGGATTTTCCTAGCAAAACCGCCTAAATATTTGAAACTGTTTCCACGCGCAGGCATAGGGAGTTTATAAGTGTATCCTCCATGATAGTCAAGAAAGAATACTTTATAAAACTTTTTGTATTTTTTATTGTTAGGATTATTATTAAATTTATCTCTTATATAATCAATTAATCCTTTTTCTGAGATTTTGGTTAAATGATCTATTTCTAAAACATTGATACCATTGTCTTGAGTAACATAATTTTGTTGTAGTACATTATCATTAGTTATATTAAAATCTTCTTTTACAATATTAGGATTAATTAGAGCTTGTTTTAAAAAAGGATTTAAATAGTTTGTTTGTGTCGTGAAATCTGCAGGGGTTAGCGCTACAGGCTCGTTGCCTGAGGTTTCTGCATTAATATTAGCAATAACATTTATAAAAACTATATTTGCGGTTTCTACATGTTTTTGACTATTTGGTATAACATGAAGTTTTCCTGCTAGAGTTTTTTCTTCACTGTTATTAAAATTCGAAACAGAATAGACTTCTATGTATTGATCATTATCAAATCCTTTAATGCATTCTATTGTAATAGTTTCTTTAAGTAGCGTGCCAGAATTAACATGTCCATTATTTTGAGTATTAGATGTTACAGATTTTTTATTGAGTTCTATAAATTTGAAATCTCCTTCTGTTGTAGTTGTATTAGAAAGTGTAGTTATATCAAAATAATCTTTATGATATTTTATGACTAACTTATTGGGTTCTGTGTCTATAACCTCTGTTAACAATTCGATATCAGCCGAGTATTTTTTAGTTGGATCATTTCCTTTGAAAATACTCAAATAGGGTACACTATATTTTTCAATTTGACCTGAACTATCTTTTTTGTTTCCAATTTTAATAGTCTTGTAGGCTTTCTTTTTTAGTTTTTTGATTTTTTGATTTTTTTTAGTAAATATAGAAGTGCTTTCTGTTGGGTAAGCAACACTGTATTTTCCTATAATAGTTTCGTAATCTACATCTCCATCTAAATTAGTATCTCCTTTCCTTAGCCAATCAAATCCAAATTCACCAGCCCACGTAGCATGTGGTCTAAAATGAACAATAGCCTTAGCCTTTGGCTTTATTATTAATGGTTTGCTTTTCTTTTGATATCTGTTATGATCAATCTTAGCAATAAGTTTGTCTAAGTTGGCTGTTTTAAAGGTTTCCCATTTTTCTTTTATTTTTAAAGTACTAAGTTCTACATAACCATCTTCTGTTACGGCTTCTTCAAAAGTGAGTTCGGTTTTGCCTTTTTCAAACTCAGTGCCATCTTCTTTAGTAATAAAAATTTTAGCAGTATTACCTTCGGGGTTATCAATTTGCGCTGTTAATGCGACGTCTTCACCATAAGTAATTTCTTCAACTACTTCTTTAGTTTCTGGATGTGTCCAATCTATAGAGGTTACTGTTGGAGTAGGTGCTTGAGTAGTTGTCGTTACAGCAGTATCTGTATTTGGATCTGTTATTTTCCAATATTTAACAAAAACAGGCTCTCCATTTTTTACCATAGAAGCTGGTGAGAGCTTAACATAGGTTTTCATGGGATCGCTATTTATGCCATTAAAGTTATTTCTATGTTCTATAACATGAACATCACGGAGTTCAATAGTCTTACTTTTAGTGTCTAATTTCGCAGGAGTAATTACAATTTTTAAATAGTTAATCATTTCATTATTCACTAACTTATTAAAAAACAAGTCGTTTTTTTGAGTTTCAAAAGTAATGTCCCAAAGCCCACCTGTTGGTTTTGAGGAAGGATAACCATTTGTATTTGCGCTTTGATTAAAAGAAAATCTAAACCATAGTATATTTAAAGAGGTGTCTTCTATCTGTAATTTAGTAATAATACCCATAATCTGTAATACATTTATTAAAGACTAAACAAGTTTGATTTTATAAGGAAAAATACTAACTGAATGTTCTTCTAAATATAACAATAAATTATTATTCAAAGAAACCCATTCATGGTCTTCAGTTTTTACTTTACTGGGCGTTAATTCAATATTTATACACTGTAAAAGCCCTTTGTTTAAGTCAATGTCTGTACTATAGCCTTTGTTAATATTAACATTTGAAACCTTATCATTATAAAGTTCGTAGCAAACTGCTTTCACATCTTCTTTAGTAACGACTCTATCCCTAGAGAGTAATGATCTACGATAAGCATTTAGTCTTTCGTTCATGCTTAAATCATCCTTCCCTCCATAGGTCGAGGTTACTAAATAACTGCTTTTTTGTTTAATTCCAATACCGTTATATATCTTTAAAGAACTTCCTGTTTTAATATTATTCCCTTGGTTACCATTGGTAGACCAATAGTCTATTATTAAACTATCTTTTTTCTTATAAGGTTTTAGCGCCACATAATTAGTCTCTGTAATGGAGTGAGACATTTCATTTACTTTATTCTCAAGAAGCGCTATTAACTGATTAAGGTTTTTAAGATTTTTATGTAAAAAATCATTGTTATAGAATGAGAAAGAAGCACTTTCGTCTTTTAATAATTCGATAAGATGCGTAATGTATTCTTTGGCTTTTCTATGATCTAGTTTTCCAACATTTTCTGTTCTAATGGTAAAGGTTCCTTTTTCATTATCTAAGGTATCCTTGCTTTGTAGTCGATATGGTTTTCCGCTAGTATTAACTATGGAATGAATATCTAAAAATAAATCTTCTGTTTTTACAGGAATAATATTTATATATTCTTTTAGCTGATAAGTAAAGCTATTCAATTCTCTATTAATTGCAGGAAACGCATTTAAAGCACAGTATGTTTTTTGAAGCATACTATTACTAATTACCCTTGGAAACACAATTTTTATCCAACGTATATCATCTTCTATTTTAACTTTGTTTTCAGAGATAATATGCTCTAGTTCTTTGAAAGTTGAAGTTTCAATTGTTGTATCTTTTACTGTTGTGTAGTAGTTGGTATAATTGTTTCTTACTTTTTCAACAATATTATTAATCTTATTTGAAGCGTCTGAAAAAATAGCTTCAAGATTTAATTCACTGTTTTTTTTACTGTTAAAAAACCCTTCGGTAGTTTCAATTTTTGTGTCATTAATATACCACTCAGCACTTTTTAAATAGTGATAAAATAAGGTGTTAGCTTCAATGTCTAATAATTCAAAATATAAAGAAACATCTTTTAATGTTAGTGACTTAACATCGCTTTCAATGCCAATATATAATGTCGATGATGGTAAGCTAGAGTTATTAGTTGTGAAAATAGGGTTAATTTGCTTAGAGTTGTCTATTTCATTTATAGATTCACCTGAAGCAATATATTTAACAGTTCCTTTCACAACATTAAAATCTTGTAATGGAGAAAAGAAAACATCTTTGTAGTTTATAGACGTATTTTTGAAGTTTACTTTCTTTTTATAAGTAAAGGAATATTCTTGATTTATTTTTAAGAAATCATCAACAGGTTCAGTTCTTAGAATGGCATGAGCAGGCCTGGCACCAAAAATGGTGTCTGGCGTCATTAATTGTATTATCTTCTCAGTAATTCTAGTTTGAGACTCGTCTATTTCTCCAGAAATTTTTTCTAATTCAGCAGCGCATGCAGTTATAAGTAATGAAATAATTGGGTCAAAAGACATGTCTATTTCACTAGCAGGAACACCCCAAAGTGCAGCTGCTTTTTTTAACATTCTGTTTTTTATTTCTACTTTACTATTCTCTTTCATCTGTAGATTTGTTGTTTTTATCTGTCAGAACTGCCATGAAGGCAGGCGGGTGAAACCCATTTATAATTAATTTTTTATTTGGCAAAAATTTAGAAATTTTTGTTTTATTTAAAACAATATTTATTAATCTTAATAAGATAGTGGCCCAATAAAAAAATACTCATTAAAGAGGAAATTTTCATTAGTTTTTTTAATAACACCTTTAATTCTAATAGATACCTTTTTTTTGATATTATTGGTGTTTTTTTCGCCAGAGACTTCTTCTTGCTTTATCATGACATCAACACCAACATTTGTTAATCTTTTTTCATGATTTTTAATAGAATCAATTAAAGATTCTCCAATAATTCCTTTAATTTTATTTACACTTGCTAAGTTGTCAAAATCGACATCCCAAATTGAACAACCAAAAGTTTCATCAAAAGTACATTCTCCAAAATAGGAAGTGGTAAGTAAATGGATATAATTTGCTATCGATTCTTTTATGGTACACTTGTTGTGTTCGCTATTCGAAATGATTCGTTTAACGTCAAAAGGCAAAGAAAAATAACTCTTATTCATTTTAGTTTAATTGAAAAGACAAAAATACACAATATAAAGTGTTAAAAAACAGTTTAAAGTAACCGATTATAGGTTATTTTGAACCGTTCATCAATTTTAGAATGAAAGGTATTTAGAAAAGTTATTTTTTTTATAATTTTGACATCTAATATAAGCTTATGAGAGGGTTAGTATTTTACAGTATTTTATTATTATTTTGCGGCAATTTGTATGCCCAGAATCTAAGGAGTTTGGTCGTGGAAAGCGGTACAGATACACCTGTTGAAAATGCTATTATTGAAATTGCACAAACAGGTTTAGCAACAAAAACACAAAAGAGTGGTTCATTTGTTTTTAATCAATCGATTCCAGAAGGAGAACATGTTCTTACTGTTTCTAAAGAAAACTATTTAACTGGTTATTTTTTGGTGAAATCAGAAAAAGGGAAGTCTATTTCTATTTCATCAGATAAAGGGGTTAGAGTAATTGATAAAATGGAAATTTCAGTTGATAAATATGAAGCTTCCAAACGAAAAAAAGAGGCCAAAATAGCAGCTAAAGAGGAGTTAAAGAAACTCAAAGAAGCAAAAAAAGATAAAGAGCTTAAGGATAAGCTATTGGCAAAGAAACTTAAGAAATTAAAGAAAAATAAACCAGTAGTGCAAACCATAGTTGTTGAAAAGGAAGAGGAACCTATAATAGATGAGCCTGAGGATGTTATTACTTTTTCTGAATCTCAGTATAAGTATGCTCAAATTCTAGGTGTTAGTATTGAAGAGTTAACAAATAAAGCGCTGTATGAATTTATTGCAGAGTGGGAAGGTACTCCTTATTTGATGGGGGGAGCCGATGAAGAAGGAATCGATTGTTCAGCATTTACGCAACGTCTATTTCAGGTTGTTAATAACCAGTTTCTTGAACGTACTGCTCATAAGCAATATAAATCTAAAAAAACAGATAAGTTCACCAATGCAGACGCAGTAGTAGAAGGGGATTTAATTTTCTTTAGTAGACCAGGAGCTTTAGAAGGAGAAGAAATTAATCATGTAGGTATTTATTTGCATAATAATATGTTTGTTAGTGCAACCTCCACAGGTGGAAGAGCTAGAGGTGTAAAGATTACCGATTTAAGTAATTCTTACTGGCAAAGTCGTTTTATTTCATTTGGTAGACGAATTAACAACAAGTAACAGGCCTCTAAAGCAATGGAAACAAATGACCTAAAATCTGTTTTTGATGAATTAATTTCTGTTTATCAAAACATAAAAGCAGAAGTCATTGTTGCTGAGGTTCAAGAATCGTCAGAAAATGAAGTTGATTTTTTGATAAAGAATAAAAGTTCTTTTTCAAGATCATATCGAAGAGATGTTATAAATGTAGAAGTTTTAGATGAACTTGATTTAATAGCTCTAAATCTTTCCAGAAATGGAATCTATGATAGTTTGCCAGAAGGGTTGTTTCATAGTAAAAAAGATTCTAAGAAAACACTTTCTTATGCCGCTAAAAGGAAAAAGTATAAAGAAGAAGAGAATGATGCAAGATCTTTTTTCGGTCCTATAGAAAATGAATTTTTTAATCAGCGATTAAATATAGAAAAAAACGAACGCGTTTTATTAGAAAATTTTTACAGTTTAAAAGATGATTTTTTAGTAGATTTTTGGAAAATTAACAAAGAAATTCCAAAAGCATTCATATTAAAATTGATTAAAATTTTACCATTTAGTTTTAAAATTGCTGGTGATTTAGAATTATCTCGTTTATGTTTGCAAAAGATTTTAGACGAAAACATAACATTTAAAAAGAAATTTGATAGCAAATCTTCTTCAGAAGAAAATGAATACAACGAGTTGGGCGTAAATTTTATTACACATTCTAAAGAAACTAAAGTGTTTCATCCCTATTTAGAAGTAGAAATAGGTCCAGTCGAAGAAGATAGAATAAATGAATATTTAAAAAAAGACGGAATTTTAAAGTTTATTAATACTTTTTATGACTATTTTATGCCTCTAGAATTAGAAGTAGTCACAAAATTTATAGTAAATAATAAAGAAGGATTTGTTATTAGTGATGCAAATAATCCTTTGGTTGGGATTTCAACAAGAATATAATAATTAAGAGATGGGATCAATAGGTAGTATAGTTTCGGGAGATGCCTTTAAGTTTAGTTTAATTTTCTTTTTTATAGGATCATTAATAATGATGCTATTTACTCAGCTACGCAAACTATTTACTAAGAATAAAAAGAAAGCGATAGTTTATGCTATAGTTATACTAGTTTCATTTGCACTTGTTGGGCTTTTAAATTCTAGTAAAGTTTTAAACGATACGCCTCTTAATAGTTTTATAGGTTTTCAAATTTTATTTTTAATACTAGGAGGTCTTCATGTTTATGTACTACGTAATTTCTTTAAGGATTTGTCTGAGGATAAATCAAAGTTCTTTCCTGAGTTTTTATTTACTATAGCCTTTATATGTATTGGCTTAATCGCATTTTTTAATGTAACCTATCGTTTCAGAGAGGCTTATAGTTTTCTGTTTTTAATCTCTGCAACTGCTTTTTTAGTTCCTTTCTTGTTTTATAGGTTGTATGAGTTTGCATTGTCTATTCCTGTACCGGTATATAAAAAATGGTTGTATCCATTAGGAGATAATATTAAGGATCCTTCAGCTAAGGAATTAAAAGACCCATTAGTGATTAGTTTTGAATTTCAAAAAAAACAAGATAATAACGATGTTACCAATTTTAGAGTGAAAGCACCTGAAGCTATGGAGTTTGGTAAACTATTCTATTTCTTTATAAATGATTATAATGAAAGACACCCAGAAAGTACCATAGAGTTTTTAAATAGTAATTCTAATGAGCCGTTAGGATGGATCTTCTATTTTAAACCAAATTGGTGGAGTGGATTGCGGCATATTAATTTTGCAAAAACGGTTTCTGGGAATGATATCAAAGAAGATCATGTTATTGTTTGTAAAAGAGTTGATAACAACTAAATTCTGCACTTTACCTAAAAAATAACCTTTTTGTCTAATTTCTGCACCTATTCTTGCCTAGATTTTCATTAATAAGTATCTTTGCCTCATGCCATTAATGGCTTTTATATATTTATTAATTATTTAAATTTTTATTATTATGTCTTTTAAAGCAAAATTAAAAGTAGGTGGACAAGAGTACAACGTGCTAAGCTGTGCGTATGAGCTACACCAAGAAACAGATGCAACAGGAAGACCTTCTTCTATTACAAGAGGAGGGAAAATTAAATTAACTGTTGAGTCTACTGCAGATACTAGTCTTTCAGACTGGATGTTTAACAACTTCGAACGTAGAGATGGATCTATCGTATTCTTAAAGAGAGATACTGAAGCTACAGCAAAAGAACTTAAATTTACTGAAGGTTATATGGTTAAGTATAACGAAAACTTCGATTCTACAGGGAAAAACCCAATGGCTGAATCTTTTGTAATATCAGCAAAAGGAATTGCAGTAGGTAATGGAGAACATGTAAATGACTGGGTGTAATTAATACCATACATTTAGAATTATAATTTATATAAAGGAAGTGTTCTTAATGACACTTCCTTTATTTGTTTAATATGTAAAACTTTATAACCTATGTCATTTTTATCTCAATTAACAATAGACGATGACACAATGAATGTATTAAAATGTTCCTTTGCATTTGAGCAAGGAGCAGATTTTACAGGAAGACCATCGCAAAAGCCTAGAGGCGGACAAGTAACAATAGTTATAGAATCGACTAATAAAACAGATTTTTTAGAATGGATGATTTCTTCTCAAATGACAAAAAATGGGGAGATAATATTCTACAAAAGAGACAATATGTCTAGTCTTAAAACACTTAAGTTTACAGATGCTTATTGTTTAAGTTATCATGAAGATTTTGATGCAATTGGTGATGAGCCACTCAAAACTAAAGTGGTTATATCTGCTAAGGAACTAAAAATTAAAGACACTACTTTTAGCAATAATTGGCCTGCTAAAATATAATTTGTTACAAGTATTTTTATTTAGTAAGTTTATTGATAACCAGTTAGTATTTTTATAAACCAAAAGTTATTTTTATAGTAGAACTGATTTGGTTATTGGCTAAATTAAAGTACAATATTTAAAAGGGAATTAAGCTAAATTATTAAGTATATCACTAATATAGCGCAAATGGCTTATATAAAACAAAGTAATGACGGCTGGGTAAATGCAAAGTTTAAAAACGGAGAAATAAAAGCATTACCAGAATATCTTGAAGTAGAATTAACCAAGATTGATACTAGAGATTACTTTACAATTAAAGAAGGTGTTTTTAAAAGTCAAAAAGCATCAATTAAAAATACTGGAGGATCTTTTGTTGTAAAAGGAGTTCCTCCAAGAAAACCTTCGGTTGAAATTGTATTTGATAGAAGTAAAGAAACTATTGAGGTAAAAGGATTAGCAACATTTAAAGCCATTACAGATCCTAGTACACCAGTGCCTACTGGAAAGCATATTATTAAAATTCCGGATCATCCACATGCTTTTGGGTCGTCTTATACAGATAGGGCCACATATGCGAAAACATGGTTTTCTTTAGGTAATTTTGCTGGTGTTGGAGATGTATATTTGCATTGTGGAAGTGTTTCCTTAGGCTGTGTCACAGTAACAGATATTACTAAATGGGATACCATTTATAAGTATTTAATTAAAGCAAGACTCTCTCACTCAAACGCTGTTGGAGAGATAACAGTAAAATGATAATGAAAATGAAACAACTATTATTAGTTATAGTCTTAAGTTTTGTTTCGTGTAAAAGTGAGACGACTTGCGATAACCTAAAGAGTATTAATAAAACAGATACATTAAGTATTGATGATAGTGCACTGAGTTTTTATCCTATTGGAAAAAATAAGTTGTCATTTTTAGATTTAAAAAATGAAAAAACGTTGATTTTCTTCAAAACAGAATTTGACCAAATTAAAGAAGGATATAACCAAGAAATCGGTAATCCCTTTTGGCAAAAACTAAAAAAAACTAATGTTGATATTATCGTTATTTCAGATTTAAAAATAGCAGGGAACTACGGAGTTGAAATAAAGAACAACAAAATTGTATCAAATTATCTTTTTGTTACAGATCAGGAGAAGAAAATAAAAGGGATATACAAAAACATCTGTGTGTCTCAAATTAATGGAATTGCGAATAATAATTAAAGAACTATGGCACTTCAAAGCACAACAAACATATTTATTGATGGAAAAGAAATTACTGCCTATAAACATTTAGAGCTTCAACAGAATATTGATGATCATCACCTTTTAGAATTAGTCTGTCGTATGGATGTTTTAGAAGATTTATCTCAAGCATTGGGAGAGTCGAGTAAAAACTATTTAGGAGAAACGATAACACTTCAAGTAAGTTCTTTAGATAATTTTGCTAGTTATAGAACTTTAGAATTTAAAGGTATTGTAACCCAAGTAAAAACAATAAAGGGGCATGAAGCTGGTCAAGGAGATAGTATCGTAATCAAAGCTCAAAGCCCTACTTTTATTGCCGATGACGGTCCTAATTACGCCTCACATAATGATGTGTCTTTGTCTGAGATATTAGATAAAACTTTTGGCGGTTACGATAGTTCTAAGCTCGAATTATTAATACAACCTAATAACAATAGTCCTTTACATTATTCCGTTCAACATAAGGAAAGTGCTTACGATTATGCAAGTCGCTTAGCGGCTCAATACGGAGAATGGTTTTATTATAACGGAAGCAAATTAGTGTTTGGGACTCCAGATGTAGAAGAATTAGAATTAAAATATGGATTAGACCTTAAAGAATACCATTTAAATTTACTACCGCAATCACATAATTATAAATATTTCGCTACCGATTATTTATTAGATGAGGTTCATGAAAAAGATGCGAAAGAAATAACAGCAGGAGCTAACGGTTATAGTGGTTTTGTCTCTAATAAAGCAAATTCTATATACAATAAAGAAACTAAAGTATGGCATAATTTATATAATGACCCACAAGCAAAACAACGTTTTGATTCTAGTGTAGAATTGCAAAAGAAAGCCATAGAAATAAAACAGGTACAGGTTACAGGAGTAAGTGATAATCCAGGTGTGAAACTAGGAAGTATTGTAAAAATAGAAGGTGGTGCTTATAGGGTAACAAGTATTACTCACACAAATAATGAAAACGGAAATTATCAGAACCGTTTCGAAGGTATAACTTCAGAGTTCGATGCTTACCCTAATACAAATATAGATGCATTTCCTAAAAGTGATAGCCAAACCGCTGTAGTAATGGAAAATGCAGATCCTGACGGATTAGGTCGAATAAGAGTGCAATTTCCTTGGCAAAAAGCAGAAGGAGAAATGACCCCGTGGATACGTATGGTTACACCGCATGCAGGAGGAGATAAAGGCTTTCATTTTATACCAGAAACAGGAGAGGAAGTTTTAGTTGGTTTTGAAGGCGGTAACGCAGAGCACCCATACATGATGGGTAGTTTGTATAATGGAAACGGAAAAGCTGGAGTATTTCAAAATGAGGCGAATGATATTAAAGCAATAAAAACAAGAAGTGGTAATGAATTCTTATTGAATGATGAGGAAGGTAGTATTAAGGTTACCGATGCAGATGGAAGTTCTTTATTTTTGGATGGCAAAGGTAATATTGAAATTAGAGCTTCTAAAAAAATTAAAATGGTAGCTCAAAATATAGAATTTATTGCAAGACATAATTTAACTGCAATGGCTGGGAATATAGCAACATTAAGTGCCAGACCTGGTGATGGAGGAGGGGAAGGACAGGTTATTATTAGTGCTGATAATGATTTAAATATCGAGAGCCAAAATACAAATACTTCGATTAGTTCTGTAGATAAGATTGAAATTAATTCGAAAGTAATTGATGTAAAAGCATCTCAGGCTTTAAACTTAGATGGTGGACAAATGGCTGATTTAGTAGCGTCGTTAATTAAAATAAATAGCTAATATGAGCGGTAAACCAGCAGCAAGATTATCTCTCGATACTGCAGGACATACTGGTCCTATTACTGCAGGAAGCCCCAATGTGCTTATAGGAGGAGCTCCAGCAGCCAGAAAGGGTGACCCTTTCATTTGTACTCATCCGCAACATGGTGGCTCAGGAATTATAGCGCAGGGTTCTAAGACTGTTCTAATAAATGGTATTCCAGCAGCAAGAATGGGAGATAAAACAGATTGTGCAGGAGCTCCAAAACCACCCCCTGTAGTTAGTGGAGCTGCTAAAGACGATGTTTATTTTGCGACTATAGCAAATAATACAAACGATGACGGTAGTGTAAAAACATCTCACCCTGACAATGCAAAAGCAAAAGCTTTTTATGCAGAAGCTAGAAGAAAAGATAAGACTGGAGATGGAAGTTATGATTATGTATCTGTAGAGGCCGAAATGGTTGATTTTACATTAAACGGCATGTATCAAACAGAAGAGGGAACAGATGTAATAGGTGGAGGAATGGGAATGGAGTTTCTTAAAGCAAAAGCAGGAACAGGAGCTTATGCAAGTAATGGTATTTATGGAGCGGAGGCTAATGCGTCTGCTGCAGTTGCTAAAGGGAATGTGAGTATGTCTCTTGGTGATTCAGATATTATGAAGGTAGAGGGTAAGGCATCAGGAGAAGTGCTTAGTGCAGAGGCTAAAGCCAATGCAGAATTATATACTGGAGGAACTGAAAATAGATATGGTTTTAGTGCAGGTGCAAGTGCAGATGCTCAAGTAGCAAAAGGAGACATTGAAGGGAAATCAAGTAATATTTTTTATGACGCCAGTGTTAAAGTTGGTGGATCGGCAGGTAGCGCGGCACTGGGAGGTGATGCATTATTTTATGTAGATGCTGATGATCATTTAATTAGAGCTAAGGTAGGTGGTAAAGTGGCTTTAGCTTTAGGACTAGAAGTAGATCTTGATATATCATTAAAATGGGGTTGGGCAATAGATGTTTATGATTATTTTTTCGAAGAAGAGCCTGTACCTATATCTCTAGCAGGAGTTATAATTTCTGGAGGGACAAACGTTTTAATTGGTGGTTAAATGGATATAATAGGATTTATATTTTTTATACTTTTAGGATTGTTAATTTTTTTTTATAGAAAAAAAATTAACAAACGACATTTAAAACTTTCAATCATATCAATAATTGTTTCTGTTCCTGTGTACGTAGCAATTTTGTTTATATTAAAAAAAATAGATTTTACACCAAATAAAAAGTTAGTCATTGGTATTTATGTTAGTTTTGTAATTTTACTAATGTTTATAATTTTACTTTTCGTAGTAGAAAAGATATGGGATTTTTTAATTCGGAATCAAGTAAAAATTGGTAATAAAGAAAAACCATTTATTAAAAAAATTATTAAAAGAAAGAAGTTATTAATAACCATTTTTCATGTGTTGTTTTTTCTAGGTATTTGCCTAGGATTATTCGGTATGTGGTTTAATTCTAACACCCTATGAGGTCTATTAAAATAATATTTACATTAATATTTACATTATCTACAATTTCATGTAATATGAGTACAAAAAAAGAAACAAAAGAAAAAATAGAATTGGATTTTCCAGTAAAATACAATGAAGCATTAAATTCTAAAATGAAAACTTCATTTTGGAAATGTAACGATGATTCTCATATAAACAGTGCACTTCATTATTATCTTCAAATCCCTAATAATATTAAGCCAACCAGCTTAATTGAAAAAAACATTAAAGGTATAGATAATATAAAAGAGATAGCAAGCTACCGCAGAATAGATGAGAATCCATATGCTGAGATACAAGTCGTTTACGAAAAAATAGATCATGAGATAAACCCAAGTGATTGGCTTTACAATTTGTTAAAAATAACTAACGAAACAATTGTAGATAAAAGAGAGATAGTAGGGAACGCAGGAACTTATTTAGACGTATTATCTAGTAAGGTCTTACCTAATAGTGAAACAGTAATTTCAAGATCTACAGCTCAAAAAAACTATGACGAATCTACAAAAACACTTAGCATAGTTTCTGTTAAAGTAAGTTGTTCTTTAAAGGACTATCCAAAGCTTTCAGAAGAGGTTATGGCTATCTCTCTTGGATGGAATTTTATTAACAAATCTGAATATCAATTATCTGAAGATTTGAGAATCTTCAATGAAGAAAAAGCAAAAGACTTAAATTTTTACTACCCAGTATCATGGAAACTTGGTAAGTTTATTGCAAAAGAGGGAGCTCTCGAAAGATTTGCTATTTTTAATAAAAATAAAGATGGAGAGTCTAAAGGTGCCATTAATATTTTTATTTCTGAAAACGAAAAAGATGAAAAAATACTGGTAGAAAAAGTGCTGAAAAGATTTACTGAAAATGGTATTAAAGTTGAAATCTCCGATTTAGAATTAGGTTTAAATAATAATGATTATATCGAAAAACGATGGAAGACTTCAGGGTTAATAAACGAGAAAGAAAGTATACATAATGGAGAAATCACATTAGAAGTTTTAAAAACAAAAAAATCATTTGTTTTATTAGAAATGGTAGGAGTTAATCAAGAATTTGATTATTATGAATCTGCTAGAAATAAACGAGCTCTTCAGCTTATTTCACAAACATTAAAAACATCAGAGAGAGTTAGTTCTGTTATAATAGAATCGGGAGAAGACTCAAATCCAAAGAAGAAAAAGAAAGGTGGTTTCTTTGATTTTCTAGGTTAAAGCAAATGATTTTCTGTTGCATATTTGGGAATAATTACACAGGTTTCTTCTTAGATGCAACGTATAGTAGTCCGCCAGAGATGGGGAATCTTTCCGTAGGATACATCTCTAAAGCATATATTGATCTCAATAAAAAAATGAGGAAGACTAATTAATTATTTAATTGATAATGATTTATGCTTGAAAATTACTTCATTTTTGAAACTCAGGCAAATTGGGCTGCGACTATAGGGCTTGCTGTATTTAGCATAATTGTAGCATTTTTTCATTCCGTTATTATTGCAGCACTATATTCAAAAAAGGAAAGGTTAAGTTTTAAAAAAGGCTACTTTGCTATATATCCTAGTGTTGTAATTTTAACAAAAATAATTTACCCTAAATATGTTTTTACCATAGGGGCGATTATTTTCGTAAGTTTATTTTTAGTATCGATTCTAGTGCTTCTCATTGGCATGATTACAGAAACTTATAAATACGCAAAAAAAGAATCGATAACTAAAACCAATTCATCAGTATTATTTCTGTTTGTAAAGCATATTTATATAACTGCTTTATTAATTTTAGGACTCATTTTCTTTAGTACTTATTTTTTTATTTTCATATTCATTTATATAGGGATACAGGGATTTATTAAATTCAATTCTAAAAACAGTTTCACCAATATTCAAGCTAATTTACCAACATCAAATATTGCATCTATGGCTATGGGGTTGGTAGAGATAGTAGGTGAGGTTAATATGCAAGAACCACTACTTACGAGAATTGGAAAAAAAGAATGCATTGGTTACCGCTATAAAATAGAAGAAAAACAAACCAATTCGGAAGGAAAAGATTCTTATTCTATAATCACTAGCATCCGAAAGTCAAAATTTAAAAAAGCCTGAGAATCCCGTATTTTAGTTTTGCGAACAAAAAATACAATTTATGGGACTCTTCAAGCGCACTAAAAATACGAACAAGCCATTAATCCGCCAAATCTTAGATT
>CALGLR010000046.1 GCA_937959395.1 uncultured Flavobacteriaceae bacterium
TAAATTTATTAGACACATTATACTCAAGTACAACTCAAAAAATAGCTTAGAAATTACAAAATATAAAGAAATAAGTAATTGTAAAATATAATATTGAATGATTGACCAAAATATTATTCCGATGAATAATGCGGGTTAATACTCTCGTCATTAGTAAGAACTAAGAAACAGTCTTTACAAATATTTAAAACAAAACATAAGAAAAGGCGGAATATCTCTATTCCGCCTTTTAATATTAATCTTAAAAATTAACCTGAAATTATTTCCCAAATAAGCCTTTGGCTTTACCTAGAATACCACCACCAACTTCACCGCCTAATAAATCTCCGATTTTTCCCATATCAAATGCGCTATCTTCCGCATTAGACGATTGGAACTTCTCTTTTAGACCTTCTACCAAACCTGGTGCAATATTACTTGCTTCTGTTTGCGCTTCTTCAGCACTCATCCCGTTATTTTGCAATACGCCGCTTAATTTGCTAACTAAGCCCTTAAATATACCGTTATCTTCAGTTGCATTTCCATCATTGGAAAACAAACTTGTAACAGCTCCCAAACCTCCCGATTGAACTTGACTCATAAGACTACTAATCAATTCCGAAGAACCTGCTTCTGCGGCAGCTTGAGTAGCATCTGTTCCTAATGCGTTTGGAAGCATTTTTTCTTTTAATTTTTCTAAAGCAAAGTTTTTTAATAAATCTATCATATATATGTTTTTGTTTTGTTCTTTTTTAATGTAGCTAAACTTCTACAAAACATACAAAAAATGATTATACCAATTTAAAACATCGATAATATGACTTAATATTACGATAAAAAGCATATTGAATAATGTTTTTCTAAAAAATTATCTTACATTTATATTTCTTCCTAAGGTTATTTTAAAATCAAAATAAATGAAAAAAACTTTACTTATACTATTTATCGGAATTACAACATTTGGGTATTCTCAAAAATTATATAAAGCAGTTGAAAAAGAGAATATTGAAAAGGTGATGTCACTTTTAGAAAAAGGAGTAGATGTTACTGAATATAATAAAAAAGGACTATTCCCTTTATGGAGATCAACAGCTGACAATAATTATAAAATTTCTGAATTGTTGATTAAGCATGGTGCTGATGTAAATCAAGTAAACAAAGTAAATCCAGGTAAATCAACCCCAATTGAATTTCCCTGTCAAGAAGGATATCTAGAAATAGTAAAACTTCTAGTTGAGAATGGAGCAGATGTTAACATCAAAGGATATCGTGATTTTACTCCAATTCGAATAGCTGCAAGAAATGGACATTTAGAAATAGTCCAATATTTGTCTGAAAACGGAGCACAAATAGACCTAAAAGCTATGGATGGAGCGACTCCGCTTGAACACGCTGCTTCTAAAGGACATTACGAAATATCTAAATATCTAATTGAGAAAGGAGCTAATGTGAATAATAAAGATAAAGAAGGAGATTTCCCCATAGGAGAAGCTGCAAAAAGAGGATATTTAGAAATTATTCAACTTTTAATTGATAATGGAGCGGATTTAACTTTAAAAAATAAAGAAAAGAAAAATGCTTTAGATTTAGCTAAGGAAAGAGGTCAAAAAAAAGCTGTGGATTTGATTAAAAAACATATGAATAAATAACTGTTATCAATACGGTGTATGCGTGTTACTAAAAACCAACTCTAAATCGATAGTTTAAGGTATTAAAAAATACACAATATTTAATTAATTCTTTTTTCAAGTTGTGACCCCTTGGCTAGCGCTCGTCCAATGTTATTAAGTTAAGCTTTAGAAGAACCTATTTTGTCACACTGAGCGCAGTCGAAGTGCAATCAAAAAAAAGGCTATGATGGTCTTCGACTGCGCTCAGACTGACATTCAACTACATTGTTAAATTTTAGATTTTAATAATTATCCACATTAAAAACCACACGAACCGATCTAAATTCAGAAACTAACTGAAAACTCGTATGTATTCTTAAAATGGCTTCTTTTGTTTTTCCTAACGACTGTTCTTGCGGTATTTTTACGAGTATATTTTTATGATATAAGTTTCTAATCCTAGAGATTGGAGGAAACTCTGGCCCCAATACATTGGCTTTAAACACCTGTCGTAGTGATTTACCAAACCAATCACTTGCTAAATCAACCTTATTATAATCGCGATGTTTAAAGGTGATTTTTATTAATCTATAAAATGGAGGGTATTTATAATTATAACGCTCTTCTAACTGCTCTTTAAACATGTCGTGATAAGCGTTTGTAGAGACTTGCTGTAATATATTATGAAACGGGTTAAAGGTTTGTATTAATACCTTTCCTCGCTTTTTGGTTCGCCCTGCCCTACCCGATACTTGTAACATGAGTTGAAAACTACGCTCATGCGCTCTAAAATCTGGAAAATTAAGCATATTATCTGCGCTCATAATCCCTACCAACTTTACATTTCTAAAATCTAAACCTTTAGTTAGCATTTGTGTGCCTACCAAAACATCTAGCTCTTGCTGCTCAAAAGTCGTAATTATTTTTTCATAACCGTATTTTCCACGTGTGGTATCTAAATCCATACGTCCCACTTTTATTTTAGGAAAAAGCAGTTTTACTTCGGCTTCTATTTGTTCTGTACCAAAACCTTTACTATCTATATCTACAGCATGACATGCCATACATTTTTTTTGCATGGCCATAGTATAACCACAATAGTGACAACGTAATTGGTCTCGATATTGGTGATAGGTTAAACTCACATCGCAATTAGAACATTGTGGGGAATGGCCACAAGTATTACACTCTACAATTGGCGAATAGCCACGACGGTTTTGAAATAAAATAATTTGGTGCCCTTCTTCTAAAGTCTCTGCCATTTCCTGGATAAGCCTGTCGCTAAAGTGGCCTTTCATTTGCTTTCGCTTGTACTTATCTTTAATATCTACCAGCTCAATGTCTGGCATCATTACATTATTATAGCGTCGGTTAATTTCAACTAAACCATATTTATTTTGGGTGGCATTAAAGTAGCTTTCTAAACTGGGTGTTGCACTTCCTAAAAGCACTTTCGCTTTATATAAACTGGCTAAAACAATTGCAGTATCTCTGGCGTGGTAGCGCGGCGCAGGATCAAACTGTTTAAACGATTGCTCGTGCTCTTCGTCTACAATAATTAACCCTAGGTTTGTGAACGGTAAAAAAATGGAAGACCGTGCACCTAAAACTATTTTAGCTTTCTCTGATTGTTTTAATAAATTATTCCAAACTTCAACACGCTCATGCGAGGAGTATTTAGAATGGAATACGGCCACTTTCTCTCCAAAATAGTTTTGCAAACGTACTACTAATTGTGTGGTAAGCGCAATTTCGGGAAGTAAATAAAGTACTTGTTGCCCTTGGGCTAAAACGTCTTCTATTAGTTTTACATACACTTCGGTTTTTCCAGAAGAGGTCACACCATGAAGTAAAACCGTGTTTTGTGTTTTAAAAGCGGTTTCTATTTCTTCTAAGGCTTTGGTTTGAAAATCGTTAAGTTGTTTGGATGCTGAATTTTCTTCTCCAGAATATTCAATGCGGTCTTCTTGAATATGGTACTCTTCTAATATGGATTTACTTATTAATGTTTTTATTATGGCTGAAGACGCACCACTTTCAGTAGATAAATCGGTGACTTTAATTGGTTTTTTTGTTTTTGCCGAAATCGAAAACAACGTCATCACCACATCGCGCTGCTTTGGTGCTCTTTTTAAATCTTCTAATAATTGCTGAAGCGTTTCTTCCGAAGAGAAATTAGAATGCAACTTTACATAACGCACATATTTAGGAATGTATTTATCGTATATTTCTTGCTCTAAAATAATCGCTTCTTTCTCTATTAAGCGTTTAATTACTGGCAATACATTCTTTTTGTCTAAAATATTTGAAATGTCGTTTATTTTTAGAGACGACTGGTGTTGAAGTGCTTCATAAATTAAAAACTCATCGTCTTTTAAATCGGTATCGTTTACCGTTACCTTAGTATTACTACTTATTATGGTTTCGCTTTCTAATATAAATGCATTGGGTAATGCTGCACGCATAACTTCTCCAACCGTACACATATAGTAATTAGAAATCCATTGCCATAATTGCATTTGCTGCGGCAAAATTATTGGTTCTTCATCTAAAATTTGATGAATGGGTTTTGCTTCATAAATTAAAGGGGCGTTATTATGAACTTTACCTACTAAACCTGTATATATTTTAGATTTCCCGAAAGGAACTGAAACACGTATTCCAGGTTTTAAAAACGCAAACTCTGCTTTGGTAATACTATAAGTAAATAGTTTTTTTAAAGGTATAGGAAGAATAACATCAATATAGTATCGCATAGTTCATATAGATATTCGCTCATAAAATCTATCAAAAATAGAAACGATACATTCATTTAAATGTTAAAACAACGTTAAATAAAAAAATGTAGTAGGGTGTTTTAGATTTAAATTGTCTTGATAGTGTTAGTTCGTTACAAACACTAATAATTGGTTAGTTTATTAAGGATTATTCTATTAGATTTTTTCACAAGATCAAACTTAAATAATAGAAAATTCTAGAGTTAGGTGCTAAGCTTGCTTAGCACCTTTTTTTGTGTTTTAAATCATAAGGATCGTTTCCAATATTGTGTAGAATAGAAAAACCCAATATAACCTCTTACCATTAAAACATCTGAGTTGTCTTCATCTAAAGAGAGTCTTAACTTATATAGTTTTCCATCTTGAGGATCTAAAACAGTTCCTTTTTTGTAATAGTCACCATCTTTCTCCATATCTCTTATAATTTCCATTCCTAAAATAGGTTTATTATAATCTTCTCCTGTACATTTTATACATGGTAAATCGCGCTTTGAAGCATCAAAAACTTCGGCTACTTTTCCATAGACTTTGCCGTCTCGCTTATATATTTCTACTATAGATTTTTCTTCTCCTGTTTCATCATCTACTGTTATCCATTTTCCAAAAATGTCTTGAGCAGTTGCTGAAAACGATACTAATAATACACTTAAAATTAAGACTAATTTTCTCATATTAAATACTTCTTTTTTTTAATTGATTTAAAGACATGTTAAGCTCAAACCCTAATAACAAAATATTTGCGTTGAGCCACAAATAAAATAATAATATTAATAATGCTCCTATCGACCCATATAATTCATTATACTTTGAAAAATTTTCGATATACAAACCAAATAAGAACGACGTTACCATTATAAGTATTGTAGTAAAAAATGCGCCTACCGAGAAAAACTTCGAATCACGCCCTTCTTTTGTACCAAAATAATACAACATTGCTGTTGCTAGGTATGTTATAAGTATAAAGAACACATATTGTGCCATATTTGCCCAAAAGTTAGTTTCCCTACGTGTATCGTAACCGTATTTATCTAATACATCCATTAGATTATCGACAACATATATTTGAAAATACCCCAGAACAGCTACAATAACAATTAATAAAAAAGATAAAATTAAGGCCACGCCTAGAGCATATAAATATTGACGTACCGCGTTTCTTGTTAACTGCTCGTGGTAAGAATTTTCAAAACCAGAAAACAACGCATTTACGCCATTAGTCATTAAAAAGATGGCGACTATAAACGCGCTAGATACTAATCCACTTTTAGAGTTATTCCCTTTTAAGTTTTCAAAAATATTATCAAAAAAGAAATCGGTTGTCTCAGGAGGCAGTACAGACTCTAAAAAGGCTAAAAAATCATTTTCAAAGCCTTCTATAGGGATTTTAGGTATTAGTATAATTACAAATAATAAAAAGGGAAATAACGCAGTAAAAAAGCTATAAGCAATCGCACTTGCTCGAGATCCCAAAGTTCCTTTTGCGATACCAATAACATAGAGTTCTAATAAATCATACAACGATAAGCCTTTTAAACCTGGAAGCTTTATTTTGCCTAGAAGCTTTACTATTAAATTAATAATAGGAATCTTAGCCAATTTATCTTCTATGATTTGAGACATTTTTCTTTTTAAAGATTATAAAATTATGAGCTATGCCTATTTATTCTAAAGCAACACTAGAGATGGTATTTTAAATTATACATAGAAATCAAATATAATCATTTCGGCTACGCTCAATGATCGGGTATTCGATTTTAAGTTAGCAAATCACTATTACTAATTGCACAGTGTTAATTCAATTTACTGCTTTCAAGCTTAAATCCATATTGTATACAGAATGTGTTAAAGCTCCAGATGAAATATAGTTCACACCACAAAGCGCATACTCACGAATTGTTTTCTCATTAATACCACCAGAACTTTCGGTTAAACATTTATCTCCTATTAGTTTTACCGCCTTTTTTGTGTCTTCGTAATTAAAATTATCGATTAGTATTCTATAGACACCGTCACTTTTTAAAATTTCTTCTATTTCTTCTAAATTTCTAGCTTCAACTATAATTTTTAAATCGCGATTGGTTTCTTTTAAATACTGTTTCGTTTTATCTATAGCCTTGGTAATTCCGCCAGCAAAATCGATATGGTTGTCTTTCAACATAATCATATCATACAACGCAAATCTATGGTTTTCTCCGCCTCCAATTTTTACAGCCCATTTTTCAAGTGCACGTATTCCTGGAGTTGTTTTACGAGTATCTAATACTTTCGTTTCTGTTCCTTCAAGTAAATCTACAAATTGTCTTGTTTTTGTAGCAATCGCACTCATTCGTTGCATCGCATTAAGCACTAATCGTTCTGCTTTTAATATGGATTGCGAAGCGCCTTCAACATAAAATACAATATCACCATATTTTACTCTAGAACCTTCCTCTATTAGGGTTTCTACTTTCATATTAGAATCGACATAAGCAAATACAAGCTTTGCAAACTCTATTCCTGCTATAATACCTTCATCTTTAACTAATAGCTTTGCTTTCCCTTTTGCCGATGCTGGTATGCATGATAATGAACTGTGGTCACCATCACCTACATCTTCTCGTATAGCATTAGAAATTATACCTTCTATTTCTTTATCAAATTGTGCTTTTGAAATCATTTACTGTTTAGTTTGTTGCTAAAATAATAATTGATTTTTGATTAACGATTTTTGATTGCTATTTTTTGAATAGGAATACTATTTAATAGTAAATTAGCAGCTGTAAAATTGGCCAAATGAAAATAAATTTATTATACATATCACTATTGTTTAGCTTTATGTGCTATACTCAAACAAAAAAACATACTACCATATATCTTGATGAGTATAAAAAAGAAACGACCAAACCCTACTATGACCAAAAATGTAAAACACATGTCTTAAAATGTCAAAAATATCAAACTAAAGACATTACAGTTTATAAGATTAATAACAAATATAAATTTGGGAAGTTAAAAGCAACTGATTATGATCAAATAAGAATTTTATTGGCTGCAGATTCAAAAACTAAAATTGAAAATGATAAAATTATAGTTATTAAATACTTAGACACCTTAATAAACTACGACAAAGCTTTAGAAAATAGAAAAAGACATTTTAAAGAGCATCATAATGAAGAAATAAGTAAAGAAACATATCCTAAAAAAGACTTCGACAAAAAAAGGCAGCGCTATGTGAAAAGTAAATTTAAATGTGTAGAAACATATGAAAAAAAATACGATACTAAAATAATTCATGTCTATAAACATGGAGATAAAGCCAAAAAAAGTTATGGTAATTTAAACATGCTTAAGGATAGAGGTATAATAAAGCATTTGTTTTTTAAAAACCTTTATGAAAGTTACATATTGGTTTTAAAGCCTAATGGAGCTTACTTAAAAATTGGAGGACATTTATCCGATAAAGATCTTGGAAAACTTATAACAGATGAAAATTGGAACAAATACAAACAACAATTAGAGGTTTCCATTAATAAAAAGAAAACTTTAGGCTATGGTATTTTTAAAAAGATAAACGGTTACCATAAAAAACATTGTTTTTAAATGACTATTAAACTCCTTGCCATTGGCAAAACAGATAATAAGCAATTACAAACTTTAATTGATGCCTATATAAAACGTCTTGGTTTTTATATAAAGTTTGATTTTGAAGTCATTCCAGATATAAAAAACGCTAAAAACTTAAGCGAACCCTTACAAAAGCAAAAAGAAGGCGAAATCATTTTAAGCAAACTTAAACCTACCGATGTTTTAATACTCTTAGATGAGAGTGGCAAACAATTAGATTCTGTAAACTTTGCTAACTACCTTCAAAAACATATGAACTCGGGAATAAAACGTTTGATTTTAGTTATTGGAGGTCCTTATGGTTTTTCTGAAGAGGTGTATAATAAATCACAAGGCAAACTATCCTTATCAAAAATGACCTTTTCGCACCAAATGGTTCGGCTTTTTATTATTGAACAGCTGTATCGCGGTTTTACTATTTTAAAAAATGAACCTTATCATCACAAATAATGAATAATGAATAATGAATAATGAATAATGAATAATGAATAATGAATAATGAATAATGAATAATGAAATTTAATATATGAAACTTGTCTTTGCAACAAACAACTTAAATAAACTTAAAGAAGTACAAAAACTAATACCCAATACTATAGAGTTAATAAGTTTAAAAGATATTGGCTGTTTTGAAGACGTGCCAGAAACACAAAACACTATTGAAGGTAATGCCATTCAAAAAGCAGAATACATTAAAACACATTATGGTTATGATTGCTTTGCAGACGATACTGGTTTAGAAGTTGTAGCCTTAAATAATGATCCAGGCGTATTTTCTGCACGTTATGCGGGTCTGCAACGAGATGCAAACGATAATATGAATAAATTACTGGACAACCTTAAAGATAAAGCCAACAGAAATGCACAATTTAAAACGGTTATAGCTTTACATTTAAATGGAAAACTAGAGACTTATACAGGGATTTGCGAAGGACAAATAACTACTATTAAACAAGGAGAAAAAGGTTTTGGCTATGATCCTATTTTTAAACCTAACGGTTACGAAAAAACGTTTGCTGAAATTGATTTAGATCTTAAAAACAAGATTGGGCATCGTGGTAAGGCTGTGTCCTTATTAATTGAAAACCTAAGGTTAACTATCTCTTAATAAAATTGATTTACCATAGGAAAAAATTAAAAACAATGAATCTTAATAAAAACTATTACTTTGTAACAAACGTATATTCAAAAAAACAATTTATTATGCGCAAACACATAAAATTAATAATCTTTCTCTCTCTCATAACCTTATTTTTAACATGTGAGGAAGCAAAGAAAACAAGTTCTGAAATTAATGACAATAATGAATTATTAAATCCTAAAACAACAATTAGTTCATTAAATAATTTTGAGTATAACAAAATTACCGGGGCAGGTAATGAACCCGGTTGGAATATTGAAATAACTAAAATTAACAAAACCGAATTCACTTTTAAAATGAATACTCTTTTGCAAGAAAAAAACGTTACGGGTACATTGGGAAATATTAAAATAGAAAAGGATAACCAATCTTTTAAAATGGAAGGTAAAGATTATGATAATAATAAAATTAAAATAAGTTATTTAGAAGAAGAATGTCTAGATATGGCTGCTAATAAATATAAGGGTACGATGCACATCGTATGGAAAAAAAATATATTAAAAGGGTGTAGTAGATTGTATAAAGAATAATACCTTTTTAAACTTTGAAATTATTGTGAATAATCATTAAGTGAAAAAGCACAACAAATGTTAGAAATTAGACTAAACTGTGAAAATTGTGACAAACCATTAGCAAATGATAGCAACGAAGCTATGATCTGTACTTATGAATGTACATTTTGTAGTGATTGCGTTCAAAATGTTTTAAAGAATGTTTGCCCTAATTGTGGTGGCGGATTTGAAAAAAGACCCTCTAGAACAATAGAACAGTTAGAAAAACACCCTGCTAGAAAAGATAAAATATTTAAACCTGTTACTAATAATACCTATTTAGAGAAAAATAAAGATATTGATCCCAGAAAAAGATAAAAATTATGACTTGCAAAGAGCTTGGAGGTGCTTGCGATTTAGAATTTCTAGCAAATACTTTTGAGGAAATAGCAGAACTAAGTAAAAAACACGGAATGGAAATGTTTCAAAATGGTGATGACGCCCATTTAGAAGCAATGCAAAAAATGAAAGACCTTATGAAGGATCCTAATGCTATGAAAACTTGGTTTGAAAATAAAAGAAAACAATTTGATGCTTTACCTTAACATCAAAATAAAACTGTTTCTCTAATAACAGAACTGTTAACTATTGGTAATAAAAAAAGAAGGAGAACTATCTCCCTCTTTTTATTTATAAAAAAATGTAAAATCTTAATGTCTAACTGATAAATCTCTTATTCCGACTAATCCAAAAGTATTAGAACTACTACTTGATGTTGATTGTAAATAACACCCAGCTTTAAAGTAATTCGCATCAGAGTCAATAGACTGAGACGTAAATAAAGTTCGATTTCTAGAACCGTTAGAATTTAAAGAATAAAGCCTTACTATTTTGTTCCTCATTGTTAACTCAAACCTATGAGTTGCATCCATAGTCATATTATAACTACTAACTGTTTGTCCGCTTCCTAATATTTCTTCAGTAGCATAACCAAGTAATCTCAGTTTTACCTCTCCACTATTCTGTCCGCTACTCCCCTCTACTTGTATTCTAATTACATCATCAAAACGAGAACCACTTTCAGCATGAATTTGTCCAAAACATAATTTACCAGACGGAGGTAGGTCGTCTACTCGTACTGTCCATTTCATAGAATGTTCAGTATTATTAGTTCCATCCCATTCAATCTCGTTAGATCCATTTGAGTTCATTTCTCTTAATTCTGTTCTAGGATTACTAGAACCTCCACTTGTAGGATTTCCTGGATACGTTTTAAAATAAGCCCATCCATTAGAAGGATAAAACCAATCTCGATTATCATTTTTTGAAGCACTGTCTCTATAATCTAAACCATTGTCATTACTACCTACATTAAGATTTCCTGAATATGCATTAAGTTTCCAATTCCTTAGTCCACCTAGTATATCTGCTGCAGAATCACCACCTGGAGGAGGATTGTCACTACCAGAAAACACTTGAACTTCTGCTAATGATAATGGATTAGTTCCTCTTAATTTCACTCTAACTCTAGAACCAGTTACACCTCCTGTGTGTATTGTAACTGAAGGACTTGGTGTAGATGTTATTGTTGTTTTATAAACCTGGTTTCCTGCTGAATTATATACAAAAACATCAAAATTACTTAACCTATTAGAGCAGCAATTAGTTCGATTCCAAATCTTAATACTACCAATAGTATAGTTTTGACCTAATCGTACTTGCCACCATGGTCTATAGGTATTATTTGTATGTGTAATACTTCTATTATTCCAATTACCACTAGTATTACCATCAACAGCTCGGCTAGAAACGCCTCCATATCCAGTAGAGGATTGATTAGTCTCTTTTCCTAGTGCAAGATTGGTCATTCTTAGGTCTGTAGTATTAATAGAAGTTTCTGAAGTTTCTGTTTCATCTGCATTATCAAGTTCCTCTGTAGAACAGCCACAAATTAGAATCATTACAATAAAAAAGAGTATTAAAAGTAATTTATTTTCCCTTCTCAAATTAAAATTTAGTTTCATTAAATTGGTTGAATTTCTCATTGTTTTGGATTTTTTATTAGTATTTATTTTCAGCGCTTTATTATTTACACGATGTAATAAATAAAACTATAATTTTTACAAATAAATTTGGTAAACCAAACTGGTAAACCAAATATAAGTTAAACTTTTCTTTTTATAATCAACTTGATAAACTTTAATTGCTTTTTTTATTAAATATTAAATTATTTAACATTTTAAATGAAAATATAATAATTAAGTTAAAAAATTTAATATGCATAGCGCATAACTTTCAAGGAAAGAGATACTTAAGAGAAATGAACATCATTTAAGTCTAGAACACTAAACAAGACCGAATCATAATTAAATACGGTTTTAGCTTTAATTAGAGAGAAAGCATTGAATACGATGAAATAATTAGAAGAAGAAATCAATAATTTAGAAGTCGGTAGATAATTATAACTTAAAACAAACCATATAATTTGTTTCTATATTACTCATATTTCAACATAAAATATAAACGGAACTATAGCTATGCTTATATTTTCTATTTCATCTGAACAAAATATAATTCAAATTAACAATGTCTCATTTTAAATCATAATTTGGTATTACTTATATTTCAATTGAAATATCATGAAAATGTCTGGAGCGCAGTCGAGACCTTTTTCAACAATATAGTTCTAGACTGCACTCGAACGGACAAATTAAAAACTATTTTTCGCTCAAAAACAAAAAATTAAGATGAGTTCAATATCTTTGTACTATAATTACTCTACTAATGATTACCATGACAGAACATAAAGTACAATTAGATACTATTGAAGATGCGATAAACGATATTAAAGCCGGTAAGGTCATAATTGTTGTTGATGATGAAGATCGCGAAAATGAAGGTGATTTTTTAGCTGCCGCTGAATTGGTTACACCAGAAATGATTAATTTTATGGCCACTCACGGTCGTGGTTTAATTTGTGCTCCTCTTACTGAAAAAAGATGTAAATCATTAGATCTACACATGATGGTTAGTAATAATACAGATCATATGGAGACAGCTTTTACTGTTTCTGTAGATTTAAAAGGAAAAGGAGTAACTACAGGTATCTCTGCAAGTGATAGAGCATTAACTGTACAAGCTCTCATAAATAAAGACACCAAACCATTTGATTTGGCAAGACCAGGTCATATATTTCCATTAGTTGCTAAAGAAGGTGGTGTATTACGCCGTACTGGACATACTGAAGCCGCTATCGATTTTGCACGCTTGGCTGGCCTAGAACCAGCAGGTGTTATTGTAGAAATCATGAATGAAGATGGTACCATGGCTCGTTTACCACAACTTTTAGAAGTTGCTAAACGATTTGATCTAAAAATTGTTTCTATTGAAGATTTAGTGGCTTACCGTATGAATCATGACTCTTTAATTGAAAAGAAAGAAGATTTTGATATTGAAACACGTTTTGGGAGTTTTAGATTACGTGCATACCAACAAACTACAAACAACCAAATACATATCGCTTTAACTAAAGGACAATGGAATAGTAATGAACCTGTTTTAACTCGTGTAAATTCTACATTAATAAACAACGATATTCTAGGAACGCTTACCAATAATGTCGATAAGAAATTAGAAGACATGTTTACCGTTATAAATAAGGCACAAAAAGGAGCCATTATTTTTATAAATCAAGAATCGCAGTCTATGAATATCCTTAATAGGCTTAGTGTGTTAAAAGATGCTCAAAAACCAAATACAGTTACTAAAGCACCACATGTAAATATGGATGCTAAAGATTTTGGTATTGGTGCTCAAATATTACATGATATTAATATTCATAAACTAAGATTAATATCTAATACAGAGCAAACTAAACGTGTCGGTATGATTGGATATGGATTAGAGATTGTTGATTATGTAAAGTTTTAACAGCAACAATTACAGGCTTTCTTTAATCGCTTTAACCATAATATTAGCACGCTCTTTCACCTGCTCTTCTGTCCAAGATAATTTTATTAAGCAAGAGATGTTACGTCCTATATAATGATCAGATTTTTCAAATTGTTTCGTTTCTAAATACTTTAAACCTTCTTTTACTTGAGGAGATACAGGATATAGTGTTTTTATATTTTTTAAATGTTTCCATTCTCTTATATAATGCCAATTGTTGTCATAATAATGAAAACAAACATCTATTCCATTAGTTTTAAATGCAGAAGAAACTTTTCTTGCTATTTCCAGGTTAGGTAAATAAAAACTTAAAAAAGCATAGCTTTCTTCGCCTCCTTCTGGTACACTTCTAAATGTAACTTCTGGAATGTTAGAAAGTTCTTCTCTTATAATTGTGAAATACTTTTTTTGAATGCTTATAAATTCTTTTAAGCGTTTTACTTGGGCTAAACCAACTGCTGCGTTAAGTTCTGAGATTCTAAAATTATATCCTAAAATAGGGTGAGTTTCTGCGCCACGATCATTTCCTACATGATCATGACCATGATCGCTAAAATGATCTGCATTAAGAGCATACTTTGAATTATTAGTAACTACTGCTCCGCCTTCTCCACAGGTAATCGTTTTTACAAAATCAAAAGAAAAACAACCCACATCGCCATAAGTACCAAGATATTTTCCTTTATATGTTCCTCCAATAGCTTGACAAGCGTCTTCTATTAAAAGTAAGTCATTACTATCACATATGGTTTTAAGCGCTTCTAAGTTTGCCATACTACCACACATATGCACTGGCATTACAGCTTTAGTTTTTGGGCCAATTACAGCTTTTACAGCTTCAGGATCTAAAGTTAATGTATCATCGATATCTACTAAAACAGGAATAGCTCCTAACATCATAATAGCTTCAAAACTTGCTACAAAAGTAAAACAAGGCATAATAACCTCGTCTCCTGCTCCAACTCCTGCTATTGCTAATGCTGTAGATACTGCTGCAGTTCCATTAGATACTAATTGTGCATGCTTAACGCTTAACTGTTCTTGCAATCCTGCTTCTAAAGATTTTGCTTTCCAGTGTCCATTTCGCATTCCATCAAATCCATAACGCATCAATACTCCCGTGTCTAAAACGTCTTGTACTTCTTTTCTTTCTAAATCTCCAAAGTATTCAAATCCTGGCATTATTATAGCTTATTTTTTATAGGTCAAATATAGCAGATGTATGAGAATAAAAAAAGCTTCTTAATAGCAATTAAGAAGCTTTTTAATTATTTCTAAGGAGATGATTATTTACTACTTATAAAAGAATCAACAAAAGCGAAGTGCCTGTCTGTTTCTCTTAAAAATGTATAACCACTTAATTCTCCCAATATATTTAAGTTTTGATTTAATGCTACAATGTTAGGAAAACTACCTTCTTTATTAAATTTTTGTACTAAAACTTTATTTTTTTCTTTTTGTTCTGGTGTAATAATATCCATACGTCTAGGCATGTCCACTTTAACTAAAATAAAGTTCTCTGATTTTTCTTCAAATTTTTCAGAACTAAAAAAATCTTTCTTCAATAATTTACATGGTGCGCACCAATCGCTGCCTGTAAAATACATTAAAATAGTTTTATTTGTTCTAATAGATTCTGCTTTTGCTTCTTCTAAATCTGTATACCACTCTAAGTTAGGCTCCACTTCTTCACCATAATAATCGTCTTGCGAAAAAGCTTGAAAAGCCAATAATAAAGTAAATAATAAAATAACTCTCTTCATAATTTTTAGGACTGGTTATTAACAAATGTATATATTTTTATTTAATAACAATAATCTTGCCAATAAATTGCATTATAAAACGGCAACTGGTATTAAAATTACACTTTTATATACTTTAAAGTCTATAAGTGCGGTATTTAAATAGAAAAACAAAGGTTTAAACAAATTGGATATAACATAAAAATATATTAATAATACAATTTTATAGGAGGTATAAGGCGCACTAATTATTATGTTTTTACTGTCTAAGAAATAGTAGAATCTTAAGTAAAGCTTCTGCTATAAAAAGCTTATCATTTTAATTTATATTATCTTGTTATATAATCTATCTTTGCTTAAAATAATTTTGAAAAACTATCATGGAATTATCCGATGAACTCATAAAAGCTTCTGAAACACGTATTTTCAAAGCTATATTTCCAAATACAACAAATCATTATAATACGCTTTTTGGAGGAACTGCACTTCATATGATGGATGAAGTTTCATTTATTTGTGCGACACGTTTTAGCAGAAAAAAAGTAGTCACCATTTCTAGTGATAAGATTGATTTTACAAAACCAATACCCGAAGGAACTATTGTAGAACTAGTTGCGAAAATTGAAAAAGTTGGACGGACAAGTTGTGTGGTTAAAGTAGATATCTTTAAAGAGCAAATGTACAGTCACAATCGCGAACTCTCGGTTACTGGCTCCTTTACTTTTGTAGCTGTAAATGAAAAAATGAAGCCTATTCCTATCATGGATTAATTTTTATTTAAAAAATTGCATTTTTTTATTTGAAAGAATTAAAAAGGATTCTATATTTGCACCCGCAATTAGGGAATACCTAATGAGACACACTTAAGGAGAATTGGCAGAGTGGTCGAATGCGGCAGTCTTGAAAACTGTTGAGGGTCACACCTCCGGGGGTTCGAATCCCTCATTCTCCGCAAAAAAACCCATCGCTTTTAAGTAATGGGTTTTTAGTTTTATGAGAATATATATAGTCTTCGTTAAGAATTACACAATAAACTTAAAGTGTCCTCTCAGATTCTTTAATTGGCAAATCATTAATGCTAGCAAATCTTTTTTTCATTAGTCCGTTTTCATCAAACTCCCAGTTTTCATTACCATAGGCTCTGTACCATTTTTTGTCTTCTGTTCTATATTCATACTCAAAGCGAACGGCTATTTTATTATCGGTATGTGCCCAATATTCTTTTTTAAGCTTATAATCTAATTCTACTTCCCACTTTTTAGCAAGAAATTGCTGAATCGCTTCCCTTCCATTAATAAATATCGATCTATTACGCCATTCACTATCTATTGAGTAAGCTTTTGATATTTTTACAGGGTCTTTACTATTCCAAGCATCTTCAGCCATTTGAATTTTCTGTTTCGCAGTCTCTAATGTAAAAGGCGGTAATGGATGTTTTTGTTCTCCCATTTTATCTATTCTTTGTGGTTTATAACTTTCTTCCTCGTTAGTCGCAAAACAAATAGAGTGATAACAATGTTATTTAATTATTTAAACCTTTAATCGAAAACTTATTTTTAAACAATCGAAGGTCTCATAGTAGCTATTTCTATCTTCTCTAGAATCTGTTTAGAATTCAACCCGTTAGTTTCTATTGAAATACTTCCATTATCATAAGTGCCATAATTTAAAGGATTAGTACATGAAAATAGGCCTATGGTTTGCGTTTGTACCGAACTTGATAAGTGCATGATCCCACTATCTGCACCAATAAAAAGTATGGTATTAGAAATTAATGCTCCAATCTCTCTAACATCTTTACTATAAAATGTAGGAGCTTTAAAATTAATTTGTGAGACATTCTCCATTGGTAAGACTTCTACAATATTATAATTTGAATACTCTATTTTTAGATTTTCATAAAAATCTAACCACCATTCTTTGCTATAACATTTTTCACCAGTAGCAAATGTAAATATTGCAATAGTCTCTTTATCATTTTTAATAATATCGTCTAGCAGTTTTTTACCATGAGCAATTTCTGCTTTTTCTAGTTTCAAATTTAAACCAGGTAATTTAGAATTGTTATTATCATAGCCTATTCTACTTAAATAATGTCTTAAATTATAAATAGGATTTTTTGCAATATGCTTTCTATCTTTATGCTGAACTTGTTTTTCTTTTTCAAACTCACCAAAAATCTTATAATAAGCATTAGCCATTTTTGTTAGTAATCTTCCAGAAGATGAGCCTTTCACAGCATTTATAACCAAATCATATTTCTTATTCCTTACAGACAGCCAAACACCGATGTATTTTATGAGTTCTTTAAATGGTTTTCTTGGAAGAACTATAATCTTATCTATATTATTATAATTCTTAAATATAATAGGAGGCAAATAGTGTCCTTTTACAATAATATCAATTTTAGCATCTGGAAATGTATTTGTAATCTCTTCTAAAAGAGGTGTTGTTAATAATAAATTTCCTAGTCGTTGATTAGGTCTAGAAATTAAAATTTTTTTAATCTCTACTTTTTTAGAGACGTCTACTCTTTTTTCAAAATGACTCTCACCAATACCTTTAGTTAATTTAGGCATTAGATGTTTTCGATATTCATTTAGTACTTTTAAGAGACTCATGTTTAAAATTTAGTAGTTATTATAATACCAAATAAACATCAAAATAGTTTATTAAACCTGTTTCTTTTTCCTTCACATATCAATATAAAATAGAAACCTCAGTTCGACATAAAGATGTTAGTGATCAAAAATCGTCAATTCGAGTGATTTTTTGCAACAAAGTAAAAAAAATAATATCGAGAATAGATTTTTGATACGAAAATCACTATTCTCGATACACTTCTCCTTAAGTCGAAGCACTCGAACTGACGTGATTTTCTTAGGTAGAACTCACGTTAAAAGCGTAATTTAGGTTATGCTTATATTTTCTATTTCATCTGAATAAAAAGTAATTCAAATTTAAACTAATCATTTAGAAATTCATTTGATATAAAACCTATTGTAAAATAGGACAAAATCAATTCGGCCGCAAGTTACAGTTTTCTTTAATTTAATAAAAAACTATTCAATGTAATACTTCGGCATAATATATGTTAAGTTAATCTGTATATTTGAATACACTATAACATTATGAGATCAATTAGCTTTCTTTTATTATTACTTATTTCATTTACTCTAAATGCGCAAAACAATGCTATACAAGCTGGAGAACGTTTAAATTATAACATCTCTTACAACATGTCCGGTATTATGAATACTATTGCCCGTGTTACCATGGAAACTAGTGAAGTTAAAACTAAAAAATCTACCTTATTAAGGTTAAAATGTACTGCAGCAAGTTTTTCTAAATGGGACAGTTATTTTAAAATTAGGGATCTTTACGAAAGTTATGTAAACCCAAATACACTCACACCATATTTATACAAAAGAGAAATAAATGAAGGAGGTCATTATAAGTTTGTAAAATACAATTACGATTATAAAACGAAAACTGTAAAAAGTTTGATTAGAAAAAAGTCGAAAAACTTTGAAAGCGGTTTTTGGGACCAAAATAACACTGTTAATTTTAGTTCTGGAACTAGAGATATTGTTGCGACACTATATAAATTAAGAACTTTAGACATCCATAAAGCAACTGTGGGTGCAAGTGATAGTTTTAATGTTTTATTTGATAATGAAAATCTTAAATTAACTTTTAAATTACTTGGTAAAGAAACGATTAGTACTGCTATTGGTAAAAAAGAATGTTACAAATTAGCTATAGGAGTTTCTGAAGCTATCCTTAAAGGAGAAAACACTAATATTATATGGCTTACTGCCGATGAAAATAAAATTCCAGTTTATGCCAGATTTAAAGTAGCCGTGGGGAGTGGAGAATTAAAAATACAATCTGCAAGTGGATTAAAAAACTAAACAAATTATGCGAAAATTATTTACAGTATTAGGAATTGTATCTTCTATTATAGCAGTAGTATTGGCTTTATTACCAATATCGAATTTAGCATTTATCCCAGCTATTATTGCATTTGTATTTGGGGTTCTTGCTTTTCTTCAAATAAAAAAAGAAAATGGATCAAAGCACGTTGTACAACTTACTTTCCTACTTACTATAATTGCATTATCATTAGCAACATATAAATCAATCTATAATAAAACAGAATTAGGGAATACTGAACAGCTAGAAAAACTTGAAAAAGAATCTGAAGAAAAAGCGATTGAAGAATTAGAAGACATAGAAATTTCAGATTAATTACCCCTAAGCTTTAATCGCATCTATTTTCATATATTTGATAACCTAATCCCGTTATTAACAATGAAATCTTTTTTTATTTTATCTGCTTTCGCATTAGTAGGTTCTTGTGCTACTACAAAATACAGTACTAAAATTGATACCTTAAAAAATAATATTGTAGTTAATGATAGTGCAACAATTGTGTCCTACGCAAATACAATAACCGCAAAAGAATTAAAAACACATTTATATAAGTTTGCTTCAAAAGATTTTGAAGGACGTGAAGTAGGTGAACCTGGTCAAAAAAAAGCAGTTAATTTTCTTAAGGACTATTACATTAAGCAAGACATAAAACCTGCAGTAAATGACAGTTCCTATTTTCAACACATTCCAAAAAATTATTTCCCTAAAGATATCAATGCATCAGAAAATGTTCTTGCATACATTGAAGGATCTGAAAGGCCTAACGAATTAATTGTAATATCTGGGCACTTAGACCATATAGGTGTTAAAAAAGATGAAATTTATTATGGCGCAGACGATAATGGTTCGGGTACTGTTGCTATTATGGAAATAGCTCAGGCTTTTAAAGCTGCACAACAAAAAGGGCAACACCCAAAAAGGAGTCTTTTATTTTTACATTTTACTGCTGAAGAAATTGGGCTTCAAGGTTCTCAATTTTATGTAGAAAATCCTGTTTTTAAATTAGAAAATACCATTGCAAATTTAAATATAGATATGATTGGTCGTGTAGATAAATCTCATGAAAACAATCCCAACTATTTATACATTATAGGAGCCGATAGAATAAGTAAAGAATTGCATTATATTTCTGAAAATGTAAATAACAAATTCTATAATTTAGATTTTGATTATACATACAATGAAGAAGGTGATACAAATCGCTATTATTACAGATCGGATCACTATAATTTTGCTAAAAAAAACATTCCTGTTATTTTTTATTTTAATGGTGTACACGACGATTATCATGCCCCTACAGATACTGCGGATAAAATAAATTTTGAGCTTTTAGAAAAACGAGCACGTCTTATCTTTTCAACAGCTTGGTATTTAGCAAATCAAGACCACAAATTAGTTCTTAATAAGGATATTTAAAGTTTTAACACCGTTGTTAAAAAAACTTAAAAAAATAAGCTCATACGCTATATTTCTTGTATTTTTAGAGCCTAACATTTAATAATTATTTCTTTTATGAAAAAAATGCTTTCTCTTTTTGTAGTAGCATTATTACTATCTTCTTGTAATGCAACAAAAACTAAATCTAGCAGCACTAAAAAAATGGCTTCTAAAAAAGTTGTAAATCCAAGTATCTATGCGAATACGATTACTGCCGATGATTTAAAAACTGCTCTTTACAAATATGCTTCCGATGAGTTTCAAGGAAGAGAAACTGGAGCCGAAGGTCAAAAAATGGCTGTTAATTTCTTAAAAGAACATTACGAAAAATTTGGTATCCCTGCGGCAAAAGCTAATGGTGATTACTTTCAAAATGTACCATTACAAGTGCTTTCTCCTCCAGATGTAGAACTCGTTATTGATGGAAAAGAATATAAGTACTTAGATGATTTAATTTCACTAAATGCAGGAGCTAGTCAAAAATTCTCAGTAAATGAAATTATATATGCTGGTTATGGTATTGATGATCCAAAATATTCAGATTATTTAAATATAGATGTTAAAGGAAAAATCATACTTATAAAAGCAGGAGAACCTAAAAATGCCGATGGTACTTATGTAATATCTGGTGCTTCAGAAGCTTCTAAATGGTCTAACTTTAGACAACAATTTTCAGATAAGAGAGATTTAGCCAAAGCTAAAGGCGCTAAAGCTTTGTTATTTTACTATCCAGATGTATACCAAATGGCTGCAAGTAGATACGGACGTTCTTCAGGACGCATGCAAATTGCTGGAAAAGGAGAAGAAATGTACTATTTTATGATAAATGATGGTTTAGCAAAAAGTATTATTAGCGATATAAATGAAAATGACAAACCGCAATCTTATAAAGTCAATTTAAATTTAACTTATAGAATGAAAGCAGAAAAAGTATCTACAGAAAATGTGGCTGCTTTTATTGAAGGTTCAGAAAAACCAGACGAGATTATCGTTATTTCTGCGCATTTAGATCATGAAGGTATAAAAGACGGGAAAATATATAACGGTGCAGACGATGATGGTTCTGGTACTGTAGCTGTAATAGAAATTGCAGAAGCGTTTGCTAAAGCAAAAAAAGACGGTAATGGGCCAAAACGATCTATCTTATTTTTAAATGTAACAGGAGAAGAGAAAGGACTCTTAGGTTCTAAATACTATTCAGATTATGAACCTATTTTCCCATTAGCAAATACTGTTGCCGATTTAAATATAGATATGATTGGTCGAACAGATCCTAAACGAAAAGGAACAAATAGAAATTATGTTTACCTTATTGGAAGTGATAAATTAAGTACGGAGTTACACAATATATCAGAAGCTGTAAACAAAAAGTATACAAACGTAGAATTAGACTATACTTATAATGATGAAAACGATCCTAATCGTTTTTATTACCGTTCTGATCACTACAATTTTGCAAAAAATAATATTCCTGTTATTTTTTATTTTAATGGTACCCATGACGATTACCACCAACCAAGTGATACACCAGATAAAATTGAATATGATTTATTAGAAAATCGTACACGTTTGGTATTTTATACGGCTTGGGAATTAGCAAATCGACAAAAACGTATTGTTGTTGATAAAGCTGGTCAATAAAAGATTACTTATTAAAAAATTAAAAAGGATTAAAGTTGACTTGTCAATTTTAATCCTTTTCTTTTTTAAGTAATTAGCCGTTTAAAACGGTTTATAAATTATTACAATAAGTTTTGAAACATTAAACGAACGCACGAGAATTTAGCCTATTTATTAATATTCCTGACTTCTAGTTTGTATCAACAAAAAGGAAGAAAAGTATCTAAAAAAAACTTCTGTTAAGCAAAAAGAAACAACAATTTCTGAACCTGAGCATACTGAATTGAAAACGGAAACTAAAAAATCTGATTCTTATATTTATTGATTCAACCAATCTCATTTTTTTTAACCTAAATAAATTTACTTATACCAATTCTTGCTTGAAATTACTACAAAAAAAATGAGTGTACTATTTGTGAAACCATAACTTGGAATAACTAAAATTGAGTATATAAAATCAAAACAAAAAGAAAGTGAAAAATATTGATATTGAATATATTAGAAATAGAATTTGGAAAGTATTTTATAGAAATGTATTTTTAGATTTCTATATTGAAGAGCTTCTTAAGAAGAAACAACAATCTACAAAGATAGAAACTAATTTAGTATAAACATGTCCTCTTATAAACGTTAAAAAATAAAAATCATGGCTTTTAATTTGAAAAAAAACAGTATAGTTATTATTATAATTAGTTGTTTGTTTATATCATGTAAGAATGAAATACAGAAAGTGAATAATGATGCAAGTGTTCCAAAATTTCAGAATAAAGGGCATGAATTAGTCTATAACATGGTACAAAAGGTTGGAGACTACAGTAACCTTGTTAATAAAAAAGATGTAACCTATAAATACACCTACAAGACACCTGATGGAAAAACAGATATTTCGACAGAAAAGTACATTTTTGACGGAGAATATTCTTACGGAAGGTATAAAAAACATGAACGAACACTTTCTCAACTCGAAGGAATAATCGAACAAGGATATGACGGAAATGAGTACTGGCTAAAACACAACGAAAAAACATTACATGACGAAAAAATTTTAAAAAGAGTAGCCTTTAACAGACCTACTAATTTCTACTGGTTTGCAATGATGCAAAAGCTATTAGATAAAGGATTGAACTACGAATATCTTGGAGAAAAATCGATAAATAATAGTAATTATGATATTGTAAAAATCACTTTTAATTCTGAATACAATAAACCAAAAGATATCTATCAACTTTATATTAATAAAAAAACAACTTTAGTAGACCAGTTTTTATTTACTGTAGCCGATTTTGATATTATGAGTCCGAAATTAATGCAAGTACAATATGAAGAAATAGACGGTTTATTAATACCAACTAAACGACAATATAAAAACTCCACATGGAATGCCGATATCTCCGACGATCCCTGGATACATGTACTATGGACTGAAATTAGATTCAATACAGAAGTTTCAAAACAAGAATTTAAAAAAGAAAATAAAATATAGTGAATATCATTATTTAAAAGCGTAATGTGATTCCAAAATAAATTCAGAATGACACATACAGCATCAATCAAATAGTTTCAACTAACCCAGACATTGGTGACTTCGACTACGCTCAGTCACCGAAATAACTACGCTCAGTCACCGAAAAGGCTTCGCTCAATCACCGATTTTAAATAGTATAATTACAAATCAATTATTATAGTTTTCGGTGGCTGAACTAGCCGGAATTATTGTTCTTATTTTTACCTTAGTTAAAATGAATACGATAAAGTTGCATTATAGTTTCTTGGACGTGCATATATTCCATTTTCATAACCTATTGCTGTATTTGCATCACCTCCAATTAAATACAACTCGTCTGTTAAGTTTTCAACACCTATGATAAATTCCCAGTGTTTTTTCGCATTAAATTTCAAAGAAGCATTTAGTGCTGTATGGCCATCATCAAAAACAAAATCACTGTTTTGAGCTTCAAAATCGACTCTTGATTTATAATGCCCATCTACCCTTGGAGTAAGATTACCAAAAGAAAGAGGAATTTTATACGACCCTCCAAAAGTTACTGTATGTTCTGGTGTTAAAATAAAGTTATCCTTTTCTGTTACTGTAACCCCTTCAATAAGATCTTTATATTTTGCATCGATATAGCCATATCCAAAATTAATGAGAGCGGAAGTAGTAGGTAACCAAATTATTTCAGTTTCTACTCCTTTGATTTCGGCATCTCCCGCATTAGTTTGAAAAGTAGCTATAGAACCTGGTGGGTTGGCAGCGATTTGTAAATCGCTATAATCTGTATAAAAGAATGCGGTATTGAATCTGAGTTTTTGTAATTTAATTTTTGCTCCTAGTTCGTAAGCGGTAACCGTTTCTGGAGCAAATTGTGGTAAATCGCCATCACCATCACCATCAAAATCGTTAGACGGGTCTTCATAAAAAGAAGTATTCGTAACTCTCCATTCAAAGCCACCAGATTTAAATCCAGTTGAAACAGTTCCATATAAGTTTAATGCATCAGAAACTTTATAAGCCGTATTAAATCTCCAAGTCACCTGATCGAAGGTGTTTTCTTGCCATATTTTATCAAGTAAACGTCTTGGATTTGTATCGACATTGCGTATGCCGCCTGGAGCATTAGGAGTATCTCCTAGACTAATTGAAGGATCTCTGTAGGCATCTGGTCTGGCCTTTTTTATTTCGCTGGTATACCTTAATCCGCCTGTTAGTGCTAACTTATCTGTTACTTTATACGTTGCTTCTCCATAAATTGCATAATTGCTATTTTCGACTAAACCACCCAAAAAAACTGGATAAGCTGCATCTTGTAAAGCGCCTGTGAAGGACAAAAAATTGTCTACATCCTCTTTAAAATAAAATAGCCCAGTTACAAAATCAAGTTTATCGCTTGATTGGTTAAACCGAAAATCTGCACTAAATTGATCTTGTTTATAAATGTCTCTGTTTTCAAAAATATTAAGAGGAGAACCATCAGTTTGTCTTGCAAATTCAGCATCTAAATTTCTATATGCTAAAATTAATTTTGCATCCGAATTCTCCCCCGTTTCATATTTAAGATTAACAGACGTACCCCAAGAATCAATATCGTTTTGCGAAAGAGAAGTCTCTCCAGTTTTAAAGGGACCAAAATTCCATCGCTCATCATAAATATCGGTTCCCGCTGTAATATCACCTGGCACATAACCAGAAGCTGTAGAAGTTACGGCAGGCCCTGCGTTAGTATTCCATAATTGGGGTAATAACCTGTCATCATGAAAAAATAAATTTTGTTCTGGAGCAGACTCTTCTCTTTCGGTTGCAAAATCAGCAATGAATTTCGCAGAAAATTTACTATTCGGATTTTTTAAGTTGAATTTGAGTCTACCACCATGCGAATTATCATTACCCAAATAAGAATCTTCTACAAATATTCTTTCTACATAGCCTCTTCTATTCCTTCGTATTAAATTTAATGTAAAACCAAGGTTTTCAGATACAGGTCCGCTCATTCTAAATGTAGCATCATTTCTTGAATAGCTTCCTCCAGTAAAACTAGCTTTCCCTTTTAATTTATTTCCAGGATCATTTGAAGTTAGAGATATTGCGCCACCTATGGAATTTCTTCCAAAAAGTGTTCCTTGAGGACCTCTAATAACTTCTACACTTTTTAAATCGGCTAAATCTAAAACAGCACCAACCGTTCTGCCTAAATAAACTTCGTCGACATAAATACCCACTCCAGGATCTGCTACGGGAACATAATCATTCTGACCAATTCCTCTAATATACACTACAGCTGCTGAGCTTGATCCAGATACAGTACCCGTTGTACTAAAAGTAAGATTAGGAGCGATATCTCCAACTCCAGCGATATTATTAACTCCCATTTCTTCTAAAACGACACCCTGAACTGCAGTAATAGAAATTGGAGTATCCTGAACATTTTCTACTCTTTTTCTAGCGGTAACGACTATATCATCCAAAACAAAACCGCCTTCTTTTAAAACAATTCTTAATTTTTCAGAAGATGAATTAATTTTCACCTCTGTAGATTCAAACCCAACATAAGAAATTGCTAATACGGCATTTATATTTGATACAGTGATTGAAAAGTTACCATCAAAATCTGTAATAACCCCATTAGATGTTCCTTTTTCTATAACATTTGCACCAGATAAAGGTGTATTTTTATTATCTAAAACTTGCCCTTTAATTTCTAAATCTTGTATTTTTTTATTGCCGGTTTCCTTTGTCTTTTTTGAGTTTTCTTTTTGTTCTGCTTTTAGTCCTACTTTTTTTAGTAAAATTTTACGATTATCTATCTCAAAGGTGGTTTCAGAATTATTAAAAAGGGCTTTCAAGATGTCCTCAATTTTTTTCTTCTTAACTTTTAGAGTGACTTTGCGATCTAAATTAACTGCTTTAACATTAAAAATAAATTTAAACTCGGTTTGAGATTCAATTTCATTAATCACCTGCAATACCGTCACATTTTCCAAATCTAGAGACAATTTAGTATGCTGCGAATAATTAGTATTCGCCTGAATATTAAATACTCCAAAAAATATTAAAAATAAAGTTGCTCTTATTTTTAATAAAAACTTTAATTTCTTTCGAGGTTTACTCTCGAATTTCAACTTTTTGTTCATGATTTTATAGTGTTAATTAATTTCCAATTTCTTTATCGAGTTCATTAAAGTCTTATAAGAAGAGATTAATACCGACTATTAGATTTTTTTATTTCTTTTTCTCATTTATTCGTATAAGAATTATTCTATGATTATTTTATTGTCATTAATTTCATAGTTCATTTGGTGTACTTTATTAAAATAATGCAAGACATCATTAATTGTTTCGTTTTCTATTTCAAAACTCGCATTAAACGTTTCTTTTGCTAGTGCTTTATTATTATTTGTGATAATAACATTGTACTGGCGTTCAAGTGTTTTTGCAATTTTATCAAAAGGAGTATTTCTAAAAACGATAATTCCTTTAATCCAAGAAGTATATAATGACGTATTTACATTTTGAGTAGAAATGGTATGATTAGAAGTATTAAATGTTGCTTTAGACCCTGGTTTTAAAATAACATCCTGTTGGTCTTTCAATTTATTCTCTGAAGAATTTAAGCTAACAGCTCCTTCTACTAAAACAATTTCCGTTTCAATATTATCTGGATAGTTAGATACATTAAATTTTGTTCCTAGTACTTTTACTTCAAGTCCTTGCGCCTCTATTAAAAATGGATGGTTTTCATCTTTAATAACATCAAAGAAAGCTTCTCCTTCCAGAAATACTTTACGAGAGTGTCCTGGAATAAATTTTATTGGATATTTAATTGAACTTTCTGAGTTTAGAAAAATGTGAGTTCCATCAGACAAGACGATGTCGAAACGTTTTCCTTTCGGAATAGTTAAAGTATTGTATTTTAGACTTTTAAATTCAATATCTTTACTATAAACCAATCGCGCTCCTTGTTGCTGCATTATGGTCTTACCAGAAACATCGGTTATATTAATATTTTTATCTGCCGAAATCACCTGTATATCTCCATTTTCTAATTTTAAGGTTATTGTTTTTTCATCGAGAGTTAATAGTGGTTCTCTCTTTTCAAAAAAAACGTGTTGAAATAAATATCCTATTCCTAGAAACAGTAAAACAAGAGCTGCATATTTGTATAAAAGCTTAAATCGATTTCTATAATACTTGTTATTCTCTTTTCTAATTTCGGTTAGCAAGTTTTCTTTTATTTCGCCTAAATTAGAATCATTTAAACCTAATGTAATAGCATAGTGAGTCTTGATGTAATCTTTAAAAATAGATTCGTTACCCAGCTTTTTAATCCAGTCATTCAATACCTCTAAATCATTAATAGAGATAGATTTATGGAAGAATTTTATAATTAGTTTTTCTATTTCAGGAAAAATCATAATATTTATTATCTTATTACTTTGTAATACAAAACAGGATAAGAATACCCTAACTCTTTTATTAATTTTTTTAAAATTTTTTTAAGGTGAGTTTTAAGAATGATTATACTTTAATAAAAGCTCTTAAAAAAGGAGAAGAAAAAGCGTATATATTTTTATTAGAGAAATATCATAAAAGACTTCATGCTTTTGCTTTTTCTTTAATTGGTGATCATATTGTTGCAAAAGATATAGTACAAAATGTATTTTTAAAAACCTGGCAATTTCGAAAAAATTTAAATAGCAGTTGTTCGATTAAAAGTTTTTTATTTAAATCGATTTATAACGAATTCTTAAATACCTATAAAAAAAACAAATCGACAATGTTACTTCAATATAAGTATCTTGAGTCGTTATATGAAGTCGCAGAAGGTAGCAATGACTCCACTATAGAGGATATGATAGAAATTGTAAATAGAGAAATACAAAATCTTCCACCAAAGTGCAAAGAAGTTTTTATGTTAAGTAAAAAAGAAGGTTTGACAAATGCAGAAATATCTGAATTTCTCAATATTTCCATAAAAACAGTAGAAGCCCATATTACTAAATCTTTTTCCTTACTTCGTAAAAAACTTGGACATACAAATTTTACTATTATGTTTCTTGCGTTTATAAGTGAAAAAAATCAAGCAATTTAAACATAGTTTTAAAGTCGATTTTAGTAGTTAACACGGATATTATAATAAATTTGCTTCCTTGATTTCTATGACAATTGCAACTGATTTTAATAATTAGTTTGATTTTTACTAAGGTGAAAACTGGAATAGTGACTTCGACTACGCTCAGCCAACAAAAACAATTGGTATTGATCCACGAAAACTGTAATAATTGATACTTAATTATACTAACAAAAAAAGCGTCTCTTTTTTAGAGGAGCTTTTTGCTTTTAGGTGGAAGACCGGGTTCGAACCAGCGACTTTTGGTACCACAAACCTACGCTCTAACCAGTTGAGCTACAACCACCATGTAACTTGCATTTTTGCAATAATAAAAACGATATGATAAGATTATCAAACCGTTTTTATTATTTTATGCTAATGAATATGTTTTTTAGCCCTTATATAGTAATCTAAATAATATATTTATCAATCAAGAAGTGTATACCATTGACTTTGAAATGCTGGGCCAGCTGGAGAGCTAGCTCCCTTATAATCAACTTTAAATAATGATGAATAATAAGGTTTGTACTTATAACTCTCTCCCCATCTACCATTAAACCACAACCAATTACAATTCTCACTTGGCATAGAGACAGAACCTGTATTAATTAAATAATTCCAAGTAAGCCATTTAGGCCCTTCATTAGTATAATCATCTGGTTTTTTTCCTCTTGTAAATCTTCCAGCACTATTATAATTTGCATGAGAATCTAAAGCACTATAAATAATTGGATGTTGTGTTTTTTCATAAAAATTAATTTCGTCTACAGTAGTTTTTATCATATCCCCATGCTCAGAAAGATACATACTCGTAATTTTAGGTGACGAGATAGGGTTCTCTATATTTATAATAATATTTTCCCAATCTCCAATATGGTGCCCCATACTTAAATTAAATATTGTAGACTCTAAATTTCCATTATTAGGATAAAAAAACCAATATTGAATATTCAAAGAACCATTAGGTTTTTCTAGAAAATGAACATAACATGGACTATTCGATTCTGTTCCTTTATTAATTAAAGGGTCTCCTTTTATTAAATTAGTATCTTTTAAAAAAAGAAAAAATTGATTTGAAGAATCTCCGCCTTTAGCTCCAGAAAAACTACTATCACAGTATTGAGATGATAGCCATTTATAATCTGATCCTTTTGGACATACATTAGGAACTACAAATTGACTCTGTCTAGTTGTTCTGCAATTATAAATACTTGAATCATCTTTTTTATACACCCCTTTTTCATAAAAAAATTCGTTTGTTCTAAAATATAAATCACAAGCATTTAAAAAAGTATCTACAGTTCCTGGTCTATAATTGTCTTTTGAATGTAAATAAATCATTGGCGCAAATTCCTCTGCGATTTTCATATACTGATTATATTTTGACTCTTCAATTATTGGATCTTTTGCATTCGTTTTTTTTGTGTTTATAGGCAATTGAGTTTCTAAATTTTCGGCATAAGATTCGCTTATTTCAACAATATATTTTTTATCTTTAACGGAAACATTAATTAGTGTACTATTATACAAAACAGGATAAATTATTCCATATTTTGAATCGACCATTAAACTAAACTGTGTTTCAGATTTTTTATCTTTAACACTGAAGTTAATTATTCCAGTATATCCACAACCCCCTTCATTATTAACCCATATATTAATTTCTAAAGAACCATCTGGATCTATTGAATGTTCATCATGATTATAAACCCCACAAACCTCTGTTAATTGTTTTACTTTTATATTCTCTTTCCTTTTATTTACGAATTTAAACGTCCCTATTGGATTTCCCATTTTAATATTAGTTTTAATTTATAATTATGTTATAAATACCATTTGGAGTAGGCTGAATTTGAAATCCAGAATTTGAATTTTCAGGATGCGGTCCAATCATTAAAAAATGTTGGTTATAATTTTCGCCTTTGCTCATATCTGGATGAGAATTAACTACATAACCTATTTCTGGCGAATTATTATCTGTCGGACTTTCACAAGCTATGTACACATCACTATTAAATAATGCTAGCATAATAGTCTCCTTTTTTCCAGAATTAGAAGTGATACTATATCTTAAATATCCCGAATTATCACACCCTCCACCATTATTTATCCATACACTCCGAGGTATTGATTTTTCATTTGATTTAATCTTTGTCGGTTTTGCTTCATCAACTCCACAATTCTCTCCGCTCCGAGTAACTGTAATAATTTCATTCCATTTATTTTCAAACTGAATAAGAGTAGTTGGTTTTCCCATAAATTTTAACTTTTATTATTAATTAATACTTAAATTTACTAAGTCTTAAATAAATATACGAACAAAAAAGGAGTTTTTAAACACTTTAGAACAAAAAAGTTCTATTTATATTGAATATAAATAACGATTATTTACATCCCAAAAATGATCAGATAATCATTTACTCATTATGTATGATAAAATAAAAAAAATAATTAACGAAAAGCACTTAAATACAAGTGAATTTCTAAATATTACAAAAATCTCAAGAACTACTTTCTATGCTTTAAAAAAAGGCGAAACCGATAAACTCAATGCTAAATCTATAAGAAAAATAATACATGCTTTTCCAGAATATAGTTACGAATGGATGACAGAAACAGAACAAAAAAGAACAGACGTTGTTAAATCAGAACTAAGTATAAAAAAAATAGCCCTCTTTGTTACTGAAAACGAAGATGAATTGTTAGAGGATCCTTTGTTTAATTTTTGGCTAAATAATAAAATTAAAGATGGTGTCATAGAATTTTTGAAAAAACACGAGTAAGCATTTTTTCTATAATCTCATCTTTTTCTTTACCTTCTTTTTTTAATTTGAGCAGTTTAATTTCATAAACCCCATCAAATAATTCATTTTTATATTTCATGTCAGCTTTAGTTAGAAACAATCAATTAGGTAACTTTCTAAAACTATTTCAAAATATCTAATAATTAATTCTTTCGATATTAATTTAAAAGATTAGCTTCAAAACACTATTTAAAATAAGATAAATAAACAGATGGTTAAAAATAGTAATTTATGTTTACTATAAATTACTATTTCATAAAACTTACAACTATTGAAATCTAACTATTTCTATACCAACAAAAAAAGCTTCTCTAAAAAAGAGAAGCTTTTTGCTTTTGGGTGGAAGACCGGGTTCGAACCGGCGACTTTCGGTACCACAAACCGACGCTCTAACCAGCTGAGCTACAACCACCATGTAACTTGCATTTTTGCAATGCGTTTGCAAAGGTAATTTATTTCGTATTTACTACAAAGATTTTTACTTTTTTTTTAAGCAAAATAAGTGAATATTTTTTTTCTATTTTAAATCAAATAGGCTATTTACTGTTACATAACGTTCTACATTAAAACCTTCGGCATGATCTACGCCTACTAATCGTCCTAATTCTCTTGCTCTATAATCAATACTATCTATAAAGTTCTTACTCGTAATTGGTGTTTCAGGATCTTCATTATTTGGATCAAAAAACTGTGTTTTATAAGCCATTACAGATTTCATCTTTGTATCGATAAAGCCAGAAACATCGACTAAAAAATCGGGTTCTAAATTTTTCCATTGTATGTAATGATACACTTGCTTTGGTCTCCATTTTTCTTGAGGCTTCCCTCCTAGTTCAGTTTCTATTTTTATTAATCCGCTTAAAAAACAAGCATCACTAACTAATTTACTCCCTTTACCATGGTCGATATGCCTATCGTCTATTGCATTGCATAACACCATATCTGGTTGGTATTTGCGAATCATTTTAATGATTTCTAATTGATGCTCTTTATCGTTTATAAAAAAACCATCAGCAAACCCTAAGTTTTCCCTAACAGAAAGACCTAAAATTTTAGAAGCATCCTTTGCTTCTTGATCTCTAGTTATTGCTGTTCCTCTTGTTCCTAGTTCACCTCGAGTTAAATCTACCACACCTACTTTTTTACCGTTGGCTATTTCTTTTGCAACAGTTGCACCACATCCTAATTCAACATCATCTGGGTGTGCGCCAAAAGCTAATATATCTAGTTTCATGTTTTATCTTTATTTTATTTCATCTGTAACATATACATCCATATAATCATTAGTTTTCTTGATTAAATTTAAGTAATCGATGTTTCTATTAAAGTTTATTTTTTTCCGCGAAAGCGTTAATCTTACTTACTGTTTTTTATTTACCCACTCTTCTTGCTCTTCTGGAGTTAAGAAGGTCCAAGCTATAATGCGGCTTTTTTTATTCCCTTGCTCCACATCTATAGTTACTATTTTTGTAGCATTAAGCTTCTTTAAAGAAATGTACATACTTGTAACATGATCTTTATTAGAAACTAAAGATGTAAACCAAAAACTTTGTTTTTTATAAAGTGAACTCTCATATAAATAGGTATGCAAAAACGCCTTCTCACCACCTTCGAACCACAATTCACTCGCTTGACCACTAAAATTTCTTACTATTTCATCGGTTTTATTTCCTAAGCCTCTCAGTTTTTTTGTAGTGACTTCTAAAGCTTCTTTTTCATTCTTATAAAAAGGTGGATTACATAGGGTTACTGAAAAGGAATCCTCTTTAGTTAATACGCCTTCTAATAGGTTGGATTTATTAGGTTGCGTTCTTAAACTTATCGCAGCGCTTAGATCGTTTTTAGTAATAATAGTTTCAGCAAAAGCAATTGATTCTTTATTACAATCACTACCCACAAATTCCCAATCATATTCTGCATGACCTAATAACGGATAAATACAGCTCGCTCCTACTCCAATATCTAATACTTTAATATTATTAGATAATTTTGATGCTTTTAGTAAATCATTAATATGATGTATATAATCGACACGTCCAGGGATTCCTGGGCATAGATATTCATCTGGAAATTCCCAAAATGATAGGCCATAATATGTTTTTAATATCGCGGTATTTAGAGCTTTAACTGCTTCAGGTTTAAAAAAGTCGATAGTCTCTTTACCATAAGTGTTCAAAAAAGAAAAAGTCGATAATTCTGGATGATTTTCAATTAATAACTTAAAATCGTATCCTTCTAAATTCTTATTATTTTTATGCATCTGTCTTTTCTATTGTGTTTACTGTTTTTAATATGGCATTGCTAATATCTGCTTTTAAATCTTTTATAGATTCTATTCCTACAGAAAAACGTATCAATCCATCTTTAATTCCAATTGTATCTCGCTCTTCTTGGCTTAACAAAGCATGAGAGGTTAATGCAGGAGATATTACTGTACTTTCTACGCCTGCTAAACTCATTGATGATTTAATTAATCGTAATTCTTTTTGAAATTTATGAGCATCCAAACCTTCTTTTAATTCAAAAGAAAGCATCGCTCCAAAACCGTTCATTTGAGATTTTGCTAATTCATAATCGGGATGACTTTTAAGTCCTGGGTAATATACTTTTTCAATAGACTCGTGTTTATTTAACCATTTTGCCATTTTACGTGCATTTTTAGTTTGCGCTTTTACACGAAGTCCCATTGTTTTCATACTGCGTTCTAGCATCCAAACGGTAAAATCACTAAGACTGCCACCCAAATTTTTAGAAACGTTCCATATAATATCTATATGTTCTTGAGATCCTGCAACAGCTCCAGCGCAAATATCGCTATGTCCTCCAAAATATTTTGTTGCAGAATGCATTACTAAATCGATACCAAAATCTACTGGGTTTTGATTTACAGGGCTTGCAAATGTATTATCGATACTTGTTAAAATACCTTTAGATTTTGCTAGGTCTGCAACTTTTTTAATATCGGTGATGGTTAATAATGGATTTGAAGGTGTTTCAATATGAATTAATTTGGTGTTCGCCTGTATTGCTGATTCAAAATCGCTTGCATTAGAGCCGTTAGTAAATGTAAATTCAATACCATATTTAGGAAACTCTTCTCTAATAAAATTACTGGTCCCACCATATAATGTATTTTGAAGTACGATATGATCTCCTGTTTTTAAAAAGGCAAAGAACATATGGCTTATAGCTGCCATTCCTGAAGCAAAAATTAAAGCGGCTTCTGTATGCTCTAATGCTGCTATTTTTTTAGATAAATGTTCCTGATTAGGCGTATTAAAATAACGCGGATAGCGTTTTACATCTACATCTAGAAACTCATACGAAGACGATAAGTATATTGGTGATATTGCACCTTTAAATTGTTCATCTTTAATTTCACCTACATGGGTACAAATAGTGTTTAAACCTAGTTTTTCTTTTGTCATTGCTCAGAGAATAGTAATTATAGGGCTAAAAATAACCATCTTCTAAACCATTATCAATTAATTTTCATTTAAAAATAAAATTTTTACGCTTCATAGTTTTAGTGTATAAATTACATGTTAAAGAGCTAGTTCTTTATTATTAAGGTCAATAACGGGAATGAAATTATGCTATAAAAACAGCATAATTTCATTTATTCCTTTATTAGGGAATAAATTAAAATATTCCTTTATTAGGGAATAATTTTATTGTGCTAATAAAAAACGATATCTTTGATTGTAATTCATTTAATTTATGACAAGCATAATTACAGGAGATATAATAAATTCAAGAGCTAGCGACCCTAAAATTTGGATTGATATACTTAAATCTGAACTTAAAAAATATGGTGAAGAACCTCAGCATTGGGAAATTTATCGTGGTGATAGTTTTCAATTTGAAGTAAACCCAAAAAACGCATTAAAAGCTGCCATATTACTAAAAGCAGGTATAAAACAATTTAAAACAATAGATGTACGACTTGCTATAGGTATTGGAGAAAAAACATATACTGCCAAAAGTATTACAGAATCTAATGGTAATGCATTTATATATTCTGGTGAGTGTTTCGAGAATTTAAAAAAAACAACATTAGCGATAAAATCTAAAGACAGTATTTTTGATAAACAAATCAATATCATGATAGAACTAGCATTATTGACTATGGATAACTGGACTCCTGTTGCTTCTTCTTTCTTTAAAGCTGCTATAGAGAACCCAAATAGCAATCAAAGTGAATTAGCAAAAATGCTAAATCGAGAACAAAGTGATATTAGCAAAGGTTTAAAACGTGCTGGATATGATGAAATCTATAAATTAATTCAATTTTACGAAGCACAATTCTAAAAACATGATACTATTTTTTATAAAACTATTGTTAGCCCATATTATTGGAGATTTTGTTTTTCAATCAAAGAAATGGGTGGATCATAAATTTCTGTATAAGCACAAATCTAAATATTTGTATTTACACATTTTAATTCATGCTATTGCGCTTTTAATTGTTTTACAAGGGAATTTAAAAACGTACTGGTTAGGATTTATTCTTATTATTGTTTCTCACTATATTATAGATGTTATTAAACTTAATCTTAATAAGCCAATTGAAACAGAGAATGAGGTTACTAAAGAAAAAAATAAGAAGCGAAATAGGGTTCTATTTTTTACAGACCAGTTTGCACATATTTTGGTATTAGCGGGGACAACTGTTATTTATTTTTCTAATGATATCGAATTTGATACGCTATTCTCTTCAAAAACTATTCTATTTATTACTGCTATTTTAATGCTAACCAATGTATCTTCTATAGTTATGAAGGTTATTTTTTCTAAATGGAATTTAGATAACAGTAAAACAAATACAGATATTTTAGATGAAGATGATAATGATGAATCTAATACCGCTTCATTAGAAGAAGCCGGAACTTATATAGGTATTTTAGAACGTTTACTTGTTTTCTTATTTATTATTACAAACCACTGGGAAGGCGTTGGCTTTTTAATAGCAGCTAAATCTATTTTTAGATTTGGAGACCTTTCTAAGGCAAAAAACCGCAAACTAACAGAATATGTATTAATTGGAACGTTACTTAGTTTTGGTTTTGCAATTCTAACTGGAATAGCTTTTATATATTTTGTGAAATTAGTTTAAAATACACGTAAAAGTTATGGTAAGTCTAAAACAAAATCTTTACTTTTTTTAATCACTCTCCTTTAGTTTATCTTGAGTGGCAGTCGAAAAACTCGAGGAGACATAAGTAAATAGCTACACTACTGTGTATTATTAGATCGTAATAACTTATTCTGTTCTTCCATTAACTGTGTTAAATTAGTAAGCAACTCGATATCTTTAGGCGTTTTTACAGAAGTATCTTTGGTATCTTGAGCCCGATCTCTTAAGCGATTCATTCCTTTAACAACAATAAAAATAGTAAGACTTATAATAAAGAAATCTAACAAAGCTTCAGATAAACTACCGTAATGAATCGCAACGGCATCGCTTATTATTTTTCCATCTGTTCCCATAACAGCATCTCTCAAAATAATACGTTTATCTTGAAGATTTACCCCGTCTGTCATTAGTGATAAAGGTGGCATTAATACTTTTTTTACTAAAACATCGATAACCCTATTAAATGAAGCACCAATAATTACACCTATGGCCATATCCATCATATTGCCTTTAACAGCAAACTCTTTGAATTCTTTAAAAAATGTCATGATTTAAATTATGAATTAATCCAAATTATTTTCGATAATATTTATTATGCTTTAGATAAGCAAAAAAGCCTAATACCCCAACAATAGCAAATGCTCCAATAATAAAATAAACACTTACTATTTGGTCTCCACTGGCATAAGAGTGTAATCCAGCCAAATAGAAATTCACGCCAAAATAGGTCATCATAATACTAGAAAAAGCAATAATAGAAGCTAAATTAAAGCCCCAACGCCCACGAAGACCAGGAACTAATCGCATATGAATTACAAAAGCATATATCATTATACTAATAAGCGCCCATGTTTCTTTAGGATCCCAACCCCAATAGCGTCCCCAACTTTCATTGGCCCATTGTCCTCCAAGAAAGTTTCCAATAGCCAACATAACCAAACCAACAGTTAACGACATTTCATTAATTATAGTGAGTTCCTTTATGTTAAGGAGCATTTTTTCTTTATTCTCCTTAGTAGTCATAATCATTAAGACTAATACTACAACTCCTAATATCATTCCTAAAGCTAAAGGCCCATAACTTCCAACGATAACCGCAACATGAATCATTAACCAATAACTGTCTAATACGGGTTGTAAATTTGCTATTGCAGGATCCATCCAATTCCAATGCGCAATCATTAAAATCATTGCCGTTACAAAAGCCGTCGCTGCTATCGTTAAATCACTTTTCCTACCAAAAGCCAATCCAAAAAACATGGTCGACCATGATACATATAACATAGACTCATAAGCATCACTCCATGGTGCATGGCCAGAAATATACCATCTTACAATTAAACCTATAGTATGAAGTATCCATAATAAAAGAATAATAACCTTAAGGACATTTACAGTTACTTTTAAACCTTTACTTCTATCTTTAAATATCTGAACAATAAGAAGAATAAACAATAAAGCCCCTGCATACATGTACCAGCTAAAAAGTTTCTTAAAAATATCATATTTATTATACTGAATTTCAGTATTAATTTTCTCTTCACTTAACATGACCTCAGCACCAAGATTGGTTTGCGTTTTCTTAAACGATTCTAATAACTTATCGGCTGCTTTAAAATTTCCCGTTTTCTTGGCTTCGTTTAACGTGTAGAGATACCATTTAAATCCTGCGTTTATAAAACTAGCATAAGTCGTATCTTTTATTTTCTCTTTAAAACCATCGTTTCTATATTCTATTGAAGAAATCCATTTATTGTTTTCATCGTTAGGTATTGGAAATATTTTTAATGAACGCCCTTCTACTGTATTGTATAATAAATTTACACGAGAATCAATATCTTTAAACTCTTTCTTTAAACCTGTCTGGACTTCTTCTTTATAGGCTTCTTCTAAATAAGGACTCAATTTATAAATACCATTATCTGTAAAAAACTGTGCTAGAGTAGCATACTTTTCGGTCTTAGGCAAACCAATAATAGTTCTTATGGAATCTGCTTTCTTAGGCGTAACATAAATAATTGGCACATTATACCACAGTAATGGACTTTCCTGTATACTTAAAAACACCTGATTGGCATCAAAATCACTATAAGTATCACTTTTGCTAAGTTTACGTAACAACTCAGAAGCATAAGTATTTACAGGCATCATTCTTCCTCCAACATCTTGAATAACCATATGCCCAAACTTATCGGTATGCGCTTTTGGTGTGATATTCATTTTAAGAATAGAATCAACTTGAGCTTTACCAACCATTTCCTTGCTATGGTTATGTCCATCGTTTTCAGAATGTTGCTCTTGAGCTATTCCTGCTAATGAAAAGCATAATAATAAAATAGCCGTTAATTTCGATTTCTTATTTTTTACTCTATCTAAAGATTTCTTTAAATCGGCAAAGCGCGTATTACGATCAAACAAAATAGCCATTAACCCAAAATACAATAAGAAATAACCAAGGTATGTAAACCAAGTTCCCCAATAATCATGATTTACTGAAAGAATAGTTCCTTTTTCGTCGGGATCAAATCCTGATTGAAAAAAGCGATAGCCGCGATGGTCTAAAATATTATTCATAAATATTTTATAGTCGAAACTTCCTTTTTCTTTATCTTCAACAGTCACTTGGCTTGAAAAAGCAGAATACCTATTTTCTGTACCAGGATAACGTTCTGCTTCAAAATCATTAAGCTTAACACTAAATGGCAAATCGAGTACTTTAGAGCCGTAATTAAACGCCATTTTTAATCCGCCAACTTCAACTTGTTTATAGGCATTATTTGTACCTTTCCCTCCTATTAGTTTTACTAGTTTTGTTTCTCCTTTACTAGTTACATTAAGTACAATACCATCTTCGTCATTTTTTAACAACTTTGACTTCTTTACAATATCGAAAACACCTTTAACAACAGGCTTAGGAAAAACCATTTGCATATTAGCTATTACATATCTGGAACGCAACATTAATGGTTGAATACTATCCTTAACTAATTTTCCAGATTGCATGGTTGCCATTTGCAAATATTCGCCTTCAAAAGGAGATTCTATAGACAAACCATTTTCGTTATTGGTAATATTAATTGCTCCTTTCTTATAACTATTTAGCGTAAAGGCAATATTATGAATTAACTGTTCTTGTCCTACTTTTAAAAAATGATTATGTGGCTGCCCGCCTCCCGCTTCTACTATTTTAAGATATTCTTCTCCGTTTTCATCTGGAACAATGTCTTCTTCTGCTCCTTCAATGAACTTTTCAAGTTTAATAGTAACCGGTTGCTTATCGTAATCTGTAGTAATATTAAGAGTATTTTCTAATCTAGGAGAAAAATCTACAGGTTCTTCAATACGCCTCCTCATAGCAACTCCATCTACCTGATAATCGCCATCTATAAATCCAGAAATATATGTTTTTTGAGTTAAGAAAACATTTTCAGATTCGCCTTCACGAATAGGCATCATTCCTTCATAACCTATATAACGGGTAATGAAAGCTCCTAGTAAAATAAAAATAAAAGAAAGGTGTAATGTTAACGTCGCCCATTTCTCTTTTTTATATAATCGAAAACGAAATATATTACCCACAAAATTGATAATAAAAAAGCCCATTATACCTTCAAACCACCACGTATTATATATTAAAGCGCGTGAGTAAGGTGTTGGAGATGTTTCTTGACCTGCGTCTAAAAAAGTACCTATGGCCATTGCCGCTGCAAAGGCAATAAATAACATAGCGGTAAGTCTTGTAGAAAATAGAATTTTGCCAATTTTATTCTGCATATTAAAGTGCTTTTTTAGCTCGTGCAAAGATAGTAGTTTTTGTTTGTTTATACCTTCTAACATTTCCAAAAAATGAGAACTTTAACTATTCTATAGTAGACCTAGCTTCAAATAGTTTTAAATATAGAAAACTTCCCATTTTACGAGCTCTTCGTTTGGCATTTTCAGCATATTCACCTTCAAAAAGAGCATCTATAGTTTGGACCCATAAATTTAGCCATATTCCAAAATGCAACTGGGTAATAGCATTACCATTTTCTTTATCTACTTGCGTATGTACTGCAATTGGATTTCCTTTATATCTTTTTTCTATAGGCCTAGTCATAAATAAACTCGATTCCCAAAAGGTTGTTAAATGGTCGATATGTGCCTCCCAGTTTTTAATAACCCTATTAAAAAAAGGCCCTAAAGTTGGCTCTTCTCTAACTTTGTTATAAAAAGTAGAAACTAATAACAATACGTCTTCTCTTGTATTTATATCCTTTTTGTTCATTGATGTATGACTTATTATATGTAAATAATACTTAATAGTATGTTTACCAATAACGACAAAATTAAAACATTAAAAACATATTTATAGTTTACTTGTGCTAAAACAGAAGCATTGTATAGCATAGTAACCATTACACATAATGTGATTTGAAAAAAAGGAAACGAATTTGGAGTACTACTCATTAATATATACATTGCCGCAATAGACCCTATACAACTCTGCAGTATAATACTTAATGGAATATAAAGCATATAATTCTTTTTGAAATCTGTAAAAGCAACCTTATAAAAATTCATAGTTTAATACATTTAAATTAATACATCAAAATTCGATAACTTACTTTTGTTATTTTATGATTCAAATCATATTACAATGATATCAATAGAACTTCTTGAAAAATATAACGCGCAATTAAAACCATATACTAAAGATCAAATTATATTTAATGAATTTGAGGCTCCTAAATTTTATTTTCAAATAAAAACAGGAAAAGTAAAGATGTTTAATTTAACTGAAGAAGGAAAAGAATTTGTACAAGGGTATTTTGATAATGATAAATCATTTGGAGAGCCACCTTTATTTGGTGATTTTATTTACCCTGCTTCGGCTATAAACTTAGAAGATTCATTTATATACGTGCTACAAAAAGAGCAATTTTTATTATTGTTGAAAGAAAATCCAGAGGTTCATTTATTAGTTACCAAACTACTTTGTAAGAGAATGATTTATAAAGCTACAATAATGAAAGAAGTTTCTATTCATCCTCCTGAACACCGCATTTTAACTTTATTAAACCATTTTAAGTTAAACTCAAAAAACAAAAATGAGTTATACAAAGTCTCATTAACTAGGCAGCAAATCTCAGAATTAACAGGATTACGAGTAGAAACGGTAATAAGAGCTATAAAAAAATTAGAAAAAGCAAATGAATTATCTATAATAGATAGAACCGTTTATTTATAAATATAACTATTTTTGCAGGATGATTTCAATAGTATTATTAGGAGCGGGAAATGTTGCTTCACATTTATATAAAGCCTTTCATAAAGCAGAAGACGTTACCATTAAACAATGGTACAATCGTACTCTAGAGCCTATTGAGGGTTATAATAATGAAGTTTCTATAACTAACGACATTTCTCAATTAGTCGAAGCCGATATTTATATATTGGCAGTTAGTGACGATGCCATTGCACAATTATCTAAAGAATTGCCTTTTGAAAACAGATTAGTCGTTCATACTTCTGGAAGTACAAGTGCCTATGATATTGATAAAAAAAACAGACGAGGCGTTTTCTATCCTTTACAAACATTTTCAAAATCTACAGATATAGATTTTTCTACCATACCTATATGTTATGAAGCTTTAATTAGAACAGATTATTCTATTTTGAAAGCATTATCAAAAACTATTACAAATAAAACACATAAAATTAATACAGATCAACGGCAAGCATTACACTTGGCTGCTGTATTTGTAAATAACTTTACCAATCAACTTTATAGAGTTGCCCATGAGATCACAGAATCTCAAGGTGCAGAGTTTGATATTTTAAAGCCATTAATTCTTGAGACGGCGAATAAGGTTCAAGAATTATCACCTTATTTGGCTCAAACAGGTCCAGCATTGCGTAATGACAAGAAAACAATAAAAAGACATCTTAAACAATTAGAAAAAGAAGAACATAAAGCTATTTATGAACTCCTCACCAAATCAATAAAAAAAACGCATTCTGTTTCATTTAAACATAAGAAGAAAAAAGACTAACTAAATTATGGAAAACGATAAAAGTTATAAAGAATATTTAGATCACATCACTACTTTCATTTTTGATGTAGATGGTGTCTTAACAGATGGGACTGTAACCATTATGTCTAATGGTGATATGTTACGTAAAATGAATGTAAAAGATGGTTATGCTATGAAACAAGCATTAAATAATGGTTATAATGTTTGTATTATATCTGGAGGAACAAACGAAGGCGTTCGTAATCGATTAAATAACTTAGGAATAAAAGATGTGTATCTAGGGGCGCATCAAAAGATTAATCAATTAAATGAATATATAAAAAAGAATAAAATTAATCTTAAAAATGTACTGTATATGGGAGATGATATTCCAGACGTTCCTGTATTAAAAGTTGTAGGATTACCTACATGTCCTCAAGATGCTGTTATAGAAGTAAAAGGTAATTGTAAATACATATCTCACAAAAATGGTGGTAAAGGTGCTGTTCGAGATGTTATTGAGCAAGTAATGAAAGTTCAAGGCAAATGGGATCCAGATTTTGATGCAAAAGCACACTAAAGAGATTTAAGAATTACGATTAACGATTTTTGATTGCAGAAGTTTTCTTACTCTTATAGATATAAAAAAATCTAAGATTGACGAATTACGATTATTGAATGTATTCGAAATCACAAATGATTCTTGAATAAAGATTAACCAATTCTGAATATTGAATGCTGAAGTTTTCTATATACCAGAATCTTGATCATTTAGCTAAACCGAAATAAATGAATTCTTAGTTATTCAAAACAGTAATTATTATTTTTAAGATTTAGCTCAAAATTTGATTTTTTTTAGACTCAATTTCAGTTAAAAACTTATAACTTTATAATTCCAAATTTTAAACTTTAAATAAATGCTAAGCATTTTTAAACTCATACGCTGGAAAAACCTAATACTAATTGCTTTAGTACAGATTCTAATTAAATATGCTTTATTTCCTGCGTTTTATATCAAAGACACATTAAGTGATTTCAATTTTGCTTTATTAGTTTTAGCAACACTATGTATAGCTTCAGGCGGCTATATCATTAATGACATTTACGATGTTAAAGCAGATCGAATCAATAAGCCTACCGAGGTTTATATTAATAAAACAATTACTGAAAGTAATGCCAACACCTTATATATCGTACTTACTTTTGCTGGCGCTTGTATTGGATTTTATTTATCAAGCTTAATAGACAAAAACGCCTATTTTGGCATTTTTATTCTAACTTCTGCTTTGCTATATACTTACTCTTCCTTTTTAAAGAGTATTATTCTTGTTGGTAATATTATTGTTTCTATCGCTGTAGCTTTAAGCATAATTATTGTTGGTATTTTTGAATTATTACCAGTTATTACTTCACAAAATCAAGGAGAACAATTAACCATGTTTAAAATTCTGTTTGATTATGCCGTATTTGCTTTTTTTATTAATCTCATTAGAGAAATTGTTAAAGACATTCAAGATGTAGATGGCGATTATAAAACAGGTATAAAAACATTACCCATTGCAATAGGTAAGGATAGAACTACAAAATTCGCGTTTATCATTACTGTTTTTCTAATCATTGCTATAGTTTATTACATTTACTCTTTTGTGTTTATGCATAAAGAGGCCATCATTTATTTTTTAGTCGCAGTAATTGCTCCTTTAATTATAATCGCTATTAAATTGCTTTCTAAAGAAACTGCTGAGAACTCAAAACAAACTAGTACACTTTTAAAAATCACAATGCTTACTGGCATGCTATCCATGCTACTATATTATTTTATATTGTAGCAGATGTCTAAAAATTTAAAGCTCTGAGACTATTAAAAAACATATTATTATTTCAAAAAAAGATATTTTTTACAGCCTATCTTATTTCTATAGTAATTGGAGTTTTACTTGGAGGCGAACTAAATACAATTGGGTTTTGTTTCTTATTTATTGCGCCTTTTACACACTTTTTTATATATGAAATTAAGAATAAAAACGACTATTATTACTATTTTAATTTAGGGTTTAGTAGTATTTCATTGTGGGGTTCTACATTCGTAATTGCTATCATAAATCTGTTAATTTTATCGTTTATATGAACAGATTACATATTGATAGTCTTTCTATATCGTACAATAATAAAGTTATATTAAGCGACATTTTCCTTTCTTGCGAAAAAGGTGAAATTAAAGGTTTAATTGGACGAAATGGCTCTGGAAAATCGACACTCCTTAAAATCGTTTTTGGAATTGAAAAACCAGATTCAAAATTTGTTAAAGTTGGAGACAAAATAATTAGAACTATTTCCGATGGCAGAAACTTAATTAATTATCTACCGCAAGATAATTTCTTACCAAATAATGTAAAAATAAAAACAATAATCGCCCTATTTCTTGCCAAAGAGAGTAGAAATATAGTATTTAACAACCCGCATGTAAAACCATTATTAAATAAAAAGAATCAAGTTTTATCTGGTGGAGAAAGAAGAATTATAGAAATACTATTAATCATACATTCTAATGCAGAATTTATTTTATTAGATGAGCCTTTTAATGGTGTCAGTCCAATTATTCGAGATTACATAATCCAATATATTAAAAAAATGAAGGCTTCCAAAGGTTATATTATAACGGACCATGATTATGAAAATGTTATAAACCTTGCTGATAAAATTGTTTTCTTAAAGGATGGATTTCTAAAAGAAATAAAAGACACGAGTGAACTTGTTGAATTAGGCTACATACCTAAAACAACTTATAATATAATTGTATGTCCGTAAACATCCCTAATTTCATTATAATTACGTATATTTAATTGATTTTTAAATAGTTAACCATGAATATATTTTCTTTTGGAGTTCATTTTACAGACGAGCAGAGTTGTCGATTACATTTTAAGCAAGA